>NZ_JBIPKI010000059.1:0-11907 GCF_044068515.1 Desulfurivibrio nitratireducens | reverse complement strand
CATCGTAGCCGCCGGCATATTCCACCACCCGCCCCGCCCCCTCGAAGACCAGGGTGCTGGTGACCACGTTGTTGAGAAAGGCCCGGTCATGGCTGACCAGCAGCAGGGTGCCGGAAAAATCCAGCAGCAGTTCTTCCAGCAGCTCCAGGGTTTCCACGTCGAGATCGTTGGTCGGCTCGTCCATGACCAGGACGTTGCAGGGCCGGGTGAAGAGCCGGGCCAGCAACAAGCGGTTCTTTTCCCCGCCGGAGAGAATCGCCACCGGGGAACGGGCCCGCTCCGGGGCGAAGAGAAAATCCTTGAGATAGCCCAGCACATGGCGGGACTGGCCGTTGATGATCACTGTATCCCGGCCCTCGGCCAGGTTTTCGGCCACGCTGCGGGCCGGGTCGAGCTGCTCCCGGAGCTGATCGAAATAGCAGACCTCCAGGTTGGTGCCCGGGCGGATGGTGCCGGTGGAGGGCTGCAGCCGGCCCAGCAGCAGGGCCAGCAGGGTGCTCTTGCCGACCCCGTTGGGGCCGATGATCCCCACCCGGTCGCCGCGCATGATGGTGGTATTGAGGCCGCGGATCACCGGCTGGCCGTCATAGGCAAAGGCAACGTCCTTGGCTTCGGCCACCAGCCGACCGGAAGGCACCCCAGCCTGGATCTGCATTTTTACCCGGCCGCTCTGCTCCCGCCGCGCCGCCCGTTCCCGCCGCATTTTGCTCAGGGCCTCGACCCGGCCCTGGTTGCGGGTCCGGCGGGCCTTGATCCCCTGGCGAATCCAGGTCTCCTCCTCGGCCAGCTTGCGGTCGAACCTGGCCTGCTCGCCGCTTTCGGCGGCCAGCATTTCATCCCGGCGCCGCAGGTAGAGGTCGTAATCGCCCGGCCAACTGGTGAGCCGGCCCCGGTCCAGTTCGATGATCCGGGTAGCCAGGCGGCGGACCAGTTGGCGGTCATGGGTGACGAAGAGCAGGGCCCCGCGGAAGGCCAGCAGCATTTCCTCCAGCCCGGTAATGGCGGCGATGTCGAGATGGTTGGTGGGCTCGTCCAGCAGCAGCAGTTCCGGGTCGTTGGCCAGGGCCCGGGCCAGCAGAACCCGCCGCTTGAGCCCGCCGGAAAGAGCGGCGAAGTCCTGCTCGGTCGGCAGGTCCAGCCGGCTGAGTACCTTTTGCAGGTGGAGATGGTCGACCGCGCCGCCGCCCGCCGCCACCTGGTAAACGGTGCCGGCCAGGCCGGGAGCCACTTCCTGCTCCAGCATGGCGTAGCGCAGCCCCTTGCGGCGGATGATTTCGCCCCCGTCGGGCTCCACTTCGCCGTTGATCAGGCGCAGCAGGGTGGACTTGCCTTCGCCGTTGCGGCCCAGCAGGCATAGCCGCTCGCCCGCTTCGATCTGCAGATTGACCTGGTCCAGCAGGGGGCGACCGCCAAAGGCCAGACTTATCTGTTGCAGGGTGACAAGAGCCATCGCGGTATTTCTCCCAAGGCAGCGAATAACAAAACGAAACCCTGGTAACTACCCGTTGGGGCAGACGTTGTCAAAAACTTTGCCGGGAAAGGGGCAATATAAACCAGGCGGGAGGCCGGGACAAGCGGGTCCGGCCCCCAATTTCAGGCGGGAGATTTAAGGCGATAACCGATGCCCCGGACGGTTTCGATCCAGTTGCCGGCTTCACCCAGCTTTTTGCGCAGGCCGAAAACCTGGACATCCACCGCCCGGGGGGTAATGGCGTAATCGTAGCCCCGGACCGCGTCGATGATCTGCTGGCGGCTGAAGACCCAGCCGGGGCGCCGGGCCAGCAGTTCCAGAATGCCGAATTCGGAGAGGGTCAGGGCCACCGGCTCGCCCCCGACCAGGACCTCGTAGCGGCGGGGATCGATGGTGAGTTCGTGGACCCGCACCACCCCGCCGCCTTCCCCCGCCGGCCCGGCCCCGTCCCGGTCCGCCGCCCGCCTGAGGGCGGACTTGATCCGGGAGATCAGGATTTTGGGGCTGAAGGGCTTGGTGATGTAGTCGTCGGCGCCCAGGTCGAGGCCGGCACTGACGTCGTCTTCGGTGGAACGGGCGGTGAGCATGATGATCGGCAGGCGGCGGTGGCGGGGCTCGCGGCGCAGGATCTTGCAGACCTCGTAGCCGTCCAGGCCCGGCAGCATGATGTCCAGCACCACCAGGTCGGGGTTTTCCCGCCGCACCAGAGCCAGGGCCTGCTCGCCGTTGTCGGCATGGAGTACCTGAAAGCCGGCCTTGGCCAGATTGTAGCCCACCAGCTGCTGGATATTTTCGTCATCCTCGACCAAGAGGATGGTGGGCTTGGCGCCCGCCCCGCCGCTCTGTGCCGTCATCTCAACCCCGTTTTGTGCCGCCGCGGCCTACCCGCCGCGGCCGGCTCGTTAGATCAGTCGGTGCCGGACGATTTTGCCCTGCGCCATATAGATTACATCCTCGCAGATATTGGTGCAATGGTCGGCGATCCTCTCCAGCGAACGGGCCACCCCGATGAGCTTGGCCAGATAGATATGCTGGGCCGGGTTCTGGGCGATGGTCTCTTCCAGCTCTGCCCGGATCGCCCTTTTGTCGCGATCAACCTCGTCGTCGGTCAGACAGACCTTGTAGGCCAGATCGGTATCCTCGTGGTGGAAGGCCTCCAGGGTCTGGCGCAGCATGGTCACGGTTTTTTCCTGCATGGCCTGGAAGCGGGCCGGCAGCATCATCCCGGCGGTATCGTAAACCTCGGTGTCGATTTGGGAGATCAGCAGCACCTTGTCGGCGATCTTGGCGGCCAGGTCGCCGATCCGTTCCAGGTCGCCGTTGACTTTCAGTACCGTTACCAGGAAACGGAGATCGCCGGCCACCGGGTGGTAAAGGGCCATGATCCGCAGGCACTCCTCCTCGAGGGCGATCTCCCGGCGGTCGATCTCCTCCCGGTCGAAACTGATAACTTCCCGGGCCAGGACGGGGTCGTTGGCCAGCAGAGCCTTGATGGCCCGCTGGAGGTTTTCTTCGATCAGGGTGCCCAGCTCCCCGGTCTGATTCTTGATTTTTTCGATTTCCGGCTGGATAAGGCGGCTCATGGGATACCTGTTCAGGTTCAAGGGATAAGGTACAAGGAGGCATCTTGGTCCTTGACTTTCAAGCCTGAAATTTAGCTCCCGATTATTAGCCTTCGGTTAGGTTTTGATTAGGAGAAGGTAACGGTCCGGCGGCGGATTTAGGCAGATGAATGGTGAAGGTGCTGCCCTGGCCCACCGTGCTGGCCACGCTGACCTGGCCGTGGTGGACCTGCACGATGTGCTTGACGATGGCCAGGCCCAGACCGGTGCCGCCCAGACGGGCACTGCGGGCCTTGTCCACCCGGTAGAAGCGCTCGAAGATCCGGGGCAGGGCGGCGGCGGGAATCCCCGGCCCCCGGTCGCTGACCCGGATCAGGATTTCCGTGGCCGTTTCCTCGGCTGCGATAATGACCGGAGTGCCGACGGGGGCGTATTTGACGGCGTTGTCCACCAGGTTGATCAGGGCCTGCTCCAGCAGGGCCGGGTTGATCCAGGCCCGCAGCTTAGCCGGACCCCGCAGTTCCAGGGCCATGCCGCGGTCCGCCGCCCGCCGGGAGCAGGCCTGAACCGCGGCCTGGAGGGTTTCCAGCAGGGGCAGTTCCTGGAGGGGCACGCTCTGGCGGCGGCCTTCCTGTTCGATCCGGGAGAGGGTCAGCAGATCCTCGACGATGGCATGGAGCCGGCGGGACTGCTGGAGGATGATGCCGGCGAAACGGCGGGCTTCTTCCGGTTCGGCCAGGGCCCCGTCCAGCAGGGTTTCGGCGAAGCCCTCGATGGAGGTAATCGGCGTTTTCAGTTCGTGGGAAACATTGGCGACAAAATCCCGGCGCAGATTTTCCAGGCGGCGCAGCCTGGTGACGTCGGTGATCACCAGCACCGCTCCGGGGCCCTGCTCATTGAGTTCCGCCAGCCGGGCCCCGTGAGCCTGGCAAAAATGCTCGCCGCCCTTGCCGTCGAGCAGGGTCAGTTCGCCCTCCACCGGTTCGCCGCGCTGCAAAACCTGGCGGATCAGATCCTGGAGGGCGCTGTTGCGGATCGCCACCCGGATGTTTTTATCCTTGATCCGGTCCGGCTCCACCGCCAGCAAGTCGGCGGCGGCCTGGTTGATCTCCACCACCCGCTCGGCGCCATCCACCGTGATCACGCCATCCACCATGCTGCAGAAAACCGTCTGCAACTGGTTGCGCTGCCGGTCGATGGTCCGCAGACGCTGATCGAGCTGAGCGGCCATCAGATTCATGGCCCGGGCCAGGGCCGCCGTTTCCTCGGCCCCGCTTTCGGCGATCCGGCCGGCAAATTCACCGGCGGCAAAGCGCTCGGCCCCCGCCTTCATCTCTTCCAGGGGGCGGCTGAGCCGGCGGGCGATGAACCAGGCCGTCACCGCGACCAGCAGAGCGATCACCAGGCCGCTGAGCGCGATTCGGCGGTAGATGGCAGCCAAAGCCTCATCAACGGCGGTCAGCGGGATGGCGGTGCGCAGCACCCCGATCACCTGCCCGTCTTGTTCCAGGGGGATGGCCACGTACATGGTGTCGTAATAGACCGAGCTGCTGAAGCGGACATCCCGGCCGGTGCGGCCGGCCAAGGCGGCGATGATCTCCGGCCGGTAGGCGTGATTTTCCATCTCGGCGGGGGTCTGTTCCGAATCGGCCAGGACCAGGCCGTCAGGGGCAATCACGGTCAGGCGGGTGGCCGAAGCGGTCCCGGCCTGCCGGCTGTAAGCCTGAAGCACGGCGAGCTGAGCGGGCGAATGAGAGTAAGGTAAAGCAGCGGCGGGGGCCGGATCATCGGGGCCCGGAGCAAGCAGGTCGATGATTTTGCTCTGCAGCAGCTGGGCCCGGGCGGCCAGGTCGGATTCGACCTGTTCGACATGGAAATTGCGCACGGAAGTCCCGGCCAGCCAGGAAACCGCCAGCAGGGCGGTCAGGGCTACCAGCAGCAGAGCGGGATAAAGCTGCCAGAGCAGCGGTCGATTTCCGTAAACCATAAAATATCTCCGCGCCAACTTGTCGGCCACAAGCCGCCCCGGGCAACCCTGAACGACCCGCGACCCGGGACGGCCGCCAGGCTCGTCCAGTACTGATTCCCAGTCAGCAGACCAGTAAATTTTCGCCCGGTCAACTCCTTTATCAAATCAAAAGCAAACCCTAATCAAAGCTGAACATTGGCGGCCTATTTTCACCGCAAGTCTGCCGGCCAATAACCGGCCGGGAATTAGCCCCGCCGGCCAACCAACACCTTCAAGCAAGAGGAGATGCCCCATGAAAAATCAGTCCACAGCTAAAAAAAGCGGCCTGCGGGTCCGCCTGGGCGCTTTGGCGGCCGCGGCCCTGCTCTGCCTGAGCCTCGGCTCCGGCTCGGCCCTGGCCCAGAAAACCGACATCATCGGGGCCGGCGCCAGCTTTCCGGCCCCCCTGATCACCGCCATGGCCGATCAGTATCGGACCGAAACCCAGGGCCGGGTCACGGTCAACTACCAGTCCATCGGCTCCGGCGGAGGGATCCGCCAGTTCGTCGAACAAACGGTGATGTTCGGCATGACCGAAGCCTTCCTCTCCGACGAGGTCATGACCGACATCGAAGCCCGGACCGGCGGCAAAGCCTTCAACCTGCCCATCACCCTGGCCGACGTGGTGCCCACCTACAACCTGCCGGGCATCAACAAGGGCCTGGTAATGGACGGCGAATTGCTGGTGGATCTCTTCCTGGGCAAGATCACCCGCTGGAACGACCCCCGCATCGCCCAGCTCAACCCCGGCGTGCGCCTGCCTGGCCTGCCGGTGACCATCGTCCATCGCTCCGACGGTTCCGGCACCACCAATGTCTGGACCAGCTACCTGAGCCGGGTTTCCAAGGAATGGGCCAACCGGGTGGGCTATGCCACCAGCGTCAACTGGCCCACCGGGGTCGGCGGCAACGGCAACGAAGGCGTGGCCGGGGTGGTGATGAATACCCCCGGAGCCCTGGGCTACAACTCGCTGACTTACGCGATGCTCAATAATATCAGCTACGCCTATGTAATCAACGCCGCCGGCAATATCATCGAGCCAAGCTTCGCCGCCACCACCGCCGCCGCCGACATCGAACTGCCCACCGACACCCGGGTACTTTTCACCAATACCCCGGCCCCGGACGGCTACCCGGCCGCCGGCTTCGCCTGGATGCTGGTCTATCAGAACCTGGAAAAAAACCGGGCTGTCGCCAACCGGGCCCAGGCCGAGGAACTGCTGCGCTTTCTGATCTGGTCGGTGACCAAGGGCCAGGAGCTTTCCGAATCCCTGGGTTTTGCCCGCCTGCCCCAAGCGGCGGTGGAGCGCAACTTCGCCATGATCCGCCAGATCAAGTGGGAGCAGGAAGAGCTGGGCGCCAAAATTCTCGCCGAGCTGACGGCTGGTCGCTAAGTAAGCCCTTTGCCCCTTCACCAACCGCCCCCCGCCAAAGTCGGTCCGTCCCTTTCACCAGGGGACGGGCCGGCTTTGGCGGCTCTTAAATCAATCCTAAAGAAACCCTAACCAAAGCCAAATATTGGCGGCGTATTTTCTTAAGCGCGCAGACGAAGGCGGGTTCCGGACTCCGGCGCCGCCGCGCCCCGGCTGGTTTGCCCGCCGATCTATCACCGACCATTGAACCGTAACGAGGAAGCCAGCCTTGCCGACCCGTCCTGAAACCCTCGCCCTGATCCGCCGGACGCCGCCGCTCATCTACCGCTGGCTGGGGGATCGGATTTTTGCCGTCCTGGTGCTGGGCTTCGGCTTGATCGTGATGGGACTGGCCCTTTCCCTGGCGGTGGTCCTTTTCCGGGAGGGCTCGGAGGCCATCACCACCTTCGGCTTCCTGGGCTTTCTCACCGGCACCACCTGGGATCCGGCCCTGCGCCTGGAGTTCGGTACCCTGCCCTTTCTGATCGGCACCATCGTCACCAGTGTCGCCGCCCTGGCCCTTTCCTTCTTCCCCGCCCTGGCCGTGGCGATTTTCTCGGCCGAATACGCCCCCCGCTGGCTGTCCCATCTGATCGACGGCATGGTGGACCTGATCGCCGCCGTGCCCAGCGTGGTGGTGGGAATCTGGGGAATTTTCGTCTTCGCCCCTTGGATGCGGGATAGATTCTACCTGCCGCTTTACATGTGGGCGGCGGAAAACCAGCCCGATCTGCTGCCGATTCTCGGCAGCCCCATGGGCTACGGCATGACCACGGCGGTGATCGTCCTGGCCCTGATGATCATCCCCTTCACCGCCGCTTTAAGCCGGGACGCCATCCGCCTGGTGCCCAAGGAACAGCGGGAGGCGGCCTGGGCCCTGGGAGCCACCCGCTGGGAGGTAATCCGGATGGCGGTGCTTCCCTACGCCCGGAGCGGGATCATTGCCGGGGCCATCCTCTCCTTCGGCCGGGCCATCGGTGAAACCATGGCGGTGGCGATGCTGATCGGCAACAAGAACACCCTGCCCTTCAACCTCTTCGGCCCGGCGGCGACCATGCCCTCGGTTATCATCAACGAGTTCCGCGAGGCGGTGGAAAACCTCCACTTGGCCAGCCTGATGGCCATCGGCTTCTATCTTTTCCTGATCTCGCTGATCGTCAACCTGATCGCCGCCTATATTCAGCGCAAGATGATGGTTTCGGGAGGGCGCACGGTATGAAGGCCAACGGTCGCGGTAAAAACGGGGTTTCGCCCTGCCAGGCTCCCCCCCTGAGTCTCAACCGCCGCTACTGGCGGGATCGCCTGATGCTGGGCCTGCTGACCGGGGCCACCGTCCTGGTATTGGTGCCGCTGCTGATCGTGATCAGCTACGTGGTCATTCAGGGCATCGGAGGCTTGAACTGGGACTTCTTCACCCAGGAGCTGGGCTCGCCGACCCGGGCCCAGATGGGCCAACCCACCGGCCTGGTCCATACCATCATCGGCACCCTGGTGGTGGACACCTTGGCCCTGCTGATCGCCGTGCCGCTGGGCATCGGGGCCGGCGTCATGCTGGCCGAATACCCCGATCATCCCCTGAATCCGCTCCTGCGCCTGCTCAACGACACCCTGAACGGCATGCCGGCCATTCTCAAGGGGATGCTGGCCTTTGCCCTGATCGTCAAGCCCATGGGCACCTTTTCCGGCCTGGCCGGGGCCATCGCCCTGACCTTCGTGATGCTGCCGATCATCGCCCGGGCCACCGAGAGCGCCCTGATGATCATCCCCTGGTCGATCCGCGAAGCCGGCCTGGCCCTGGGGCTGCCGCGCTGGCGGGTGATCACCGCCACCATCGTGCCGGCGGCCCGGGTGGGCCTGGTCACCGGCATCCTGATCGCCTTTGCCCGGGCGGTCGGGGAAGCGGCCCCGCTGCTCTTCACTTCCTTCGGCAACAACTACCTGCCCAGCCGCTGGACCGGCTGGCTGCTGGGCCCGGTGGACACTCTGCCCCAACGGCTCTACAGCCTGGCCATCAGCCCTTACAAGCAGTGGCATGAAATGGGCTGGGCGGCCGGCATCGTGCTGATGGCCCTGGTAATTTCAACTTTCATCGCCGCCCGGGTGGCGATCCGCAAAAGATGAAGCCCGCAGCGCGTTTTTAAACCAACGGGGTGGGCTGACTATCAAGCGCCTCGATTGACCATAGCCTGGAGCCATTATTGATGAAGAGCGACGAAGCGGCAAAATTGACCGATGAGCGAGGCGAGATCCGCCTGGAAACCCGTGATCTCAGCGTCCATTACGGGACCGCGGCCGGGGTCAAGAATGTCAGCATCCCCGTTTACAACAAGAAAATCACCGCCCTGATCGGCCCTTCCGGTTGCGGCAAGACCACCTTTCTCCGGGCCCTGAACCGGATGCATGACCTGACCCGGGGAGCCCGGGTCAGCGGCCAGGCCTTGCTGGACGGCGCCGATATCTACGCCCCCAAGGTCGATCCGGTCACCATCCGGCGCCGGATCGGCATGGTCTTCCAGAAGCCCACCCCCTTTCCCACCATGTCGATTTTCGACAACGTGGTGGCGGGCCTGAAACTGGTGGGGATCCGCAACCGGGCGGTGCTGGACGAGGTGGCCGAAAAGGCCCTGCGTCAGGCGGCGCTCTGGGAAGAGGTCAAGGACCGGCTGCGAACCCCCGGCGGCAGCCTCTCCGGCGGCCAGCAGCAGCGTCTTTCCATCGCCCGGGCCCTGGCGGTTGAACCCGAGGTGCTGCTGATGGACGAGCCCACCAGTTCCCTGGACCCCCAGTCCACCATCCGGATCGAAGAGCTGATGAGCGAGCTGAAGGACCACGTCACCATCGTCATCGTCACCCACAACATGCAGCAGGCTTCGCGGATTTCCGATTACACCGCCTTCTTCTACGTCGGCGACCTGATTGAGTTCAATCCCACCGCCAATATGTTCACCAATCCCGACCGGCGGCGGACGGAGGAGTATATCACCGGCCGCTTCGGCTAACCTGGAAAACGGGCAGCAGCACCGCATCTTTCCGCGATCAGACCCGGCGATATAGCGCTGCTATTATCGCCGGGTCTGCTTGCGAAAATCTGCGGCACTGCTGCCCGTTTTCCGTGTTGCCAGGGGGTATATTTACTCCTGCCTGGCGGCAGTTCGTTTTATTCTGCTTCCCTCGAATTGTTATCGGTGGTTTTTTTTGGGTTGGTTGGTGGCTCGGCAAGGGATGGCGGAGGGGGTTGATAGCGCTGCTATTATCGCCGGGCCTGCTTGCGAAAATCTGCGGCACTGCTGCCCGTTTTACGTGTTGCCAGGGGTATATTTACTCCTGCCTGGCGGCAGTTCGTTGTTTTCTTCTTTATTCCCTCGCCTTATTCTTGGTGGTTTTTTGTGGGTTGTTTGGTGGCTCGGCAAGGAGTGGCGGGCTTCTTGCAGTTGTATATTGTTGACTACTGGGGGTTGGTGGGATATATTTCGTGGTTTAGCACTTTTGCCGCCGGGGGTAAAAACCGCGCTTAGAGCGGAACCGGCGGCAGTGCCGATGGTTCCGCCTTTATCGTTTCGCCTAGTTTAATCTTTTGCTAAATCGGCAAAAGTGAGCTAAGGTTTTTTTAGTCCGGTTTCTACCGCTCCGGTCCGGAGCAGTGCTCGCGGCCGGCCGGGGACAACCGGCTTGTTGACCTTCTCCACCAGCCCAATGCTTATCTCAGGGAGCCTCATGGAAGTAACCCCCAAACCCGAACAGGACAAGCGCCGCCAGCTCCGCCAGAGCATGACCCTGATCAAGTGCCCCCACTGCGGCAATGATACCGACTTCGTCGAGGTGGCCGACGATGTGATTCTGACCACCCATTATCACCAGAACCGCGACGGCAGCTTTACCCAGGAAAGCGATGAATCCCAGATCATGGGCGAGATCAAGCTTTACTGCGGTGAATGCAACGCCGACCTGTCCCGCTTTCATGCCCGCTTTCTGGAAATGCTTTTCTAGCCCCGGGAGCAAGCCCCTTGAACTCTCCGCCCCGGCTGATCCGCGACAACGACACCCTGCGCCGCGACTACCATCAGCTCAAGGCCGGCGACCAGGTTCTGACCCGGATCCGCCTGGCCCCCGGCGAGGAGTACCTGCTCCTGGACCTGGAGGCCCGCGGCGTCCGGCTTTTTCCCGCCGGCCTGGCCCAGGCCCTGGCCCGCTCCAAGGCCATGCAGGCCGCCCTGCTGGGCCCCTTCATGCTCCCCCACACCCTGGCCATCCATGATCTCCACGCCCTCCACCGGGCGGTTACCGGCTATCACGCCGCCGGGATCGGCCAGGTGGTCACCAAGCTGGACCGGGCCAACGCCGGGATGGGGGTGCTGCTCTGGAACGGGGTGGAGGAGGTCCTCAACCAGGCCACCCTGGGCAATCTGGTCCCGCCCTTTGTCCTCCAGCCTTTCGTGCCGGGCGGGCGCGATCTGCGGGTGATCATCCTCGGCGACTATCTGGAAGCCTACCTGCGCCACAACCCGGCGGGCTTTCGCCACAACCTCCATTGCGGCGGGGCCAGCGAAGCCCGGCCCCTGAGCACCGCCCAGGAGGACTTCTGCCGCCGGGTCATGGCCCGGGGCCGCTTTCCCTACGCTCATCTCGATCTCTTCCTGCTGCCCGACGACACCTTTTATCTCGGCGAGATCAACCTCCGCGGCGGCCTGCGCGGGGCCCGGATCAGCGCCCCCGAATACCGCCGGCGCCTCGAAGAACTGCACCGTTCAGCCACTTCCCCTTCCCCCTGAATCCTGACCGCCGCTGAATTTGGCCATTAATCGGCCGGGCCTGGTTGGATCCGTGGCGCCGTTGCCGCTGTTTTGCGCAGCGCCCATGGCGATGGGGTCGGGGGGATCAGGTGTGAGCCGCTCGCGCAATGCTCGCAAGAAAGGGACTATTCGTGACGGCGGGGGGAACCGGGGTCGGCAGCGGCCTCGTCCGGAGCGAGCCGGAAAACTTCGCGCCGCTCCTCCCCGGGCTCGGCGGACCGGCAACCGCTGCTGATGCTGATCGCCTTGCTCGGGCAGAACTCCCGGCATAGCCCGCAGGCGCTGCAGCGGGCCCAGTGGAAAAAGAGCCGGGAGCTTTCCTCGTCCACCTCGCTCTCCAGGGCCCCGCTGGGACACAGGCCGACGCAGGCCTCGCAGAAGGTGCAGGCCGGACTGACGGTCAGCTCCGGCAGCAGCGGCGCCAACAGCGAGCGCCGGGCAGCCGGGAGCCGCTCCAAGACTTGCCGCAGCAGGCTGACCCGGCTGGGCACATGCTTGGTCGAAGCCCATTGCTCTTCCTTGGGGCCCGGTTCCTCGCGCAAAGTGCCCCAGGTTTCAACGGCGGCATGGAAGGAAATCTCCCGAAAGGCCCGGAAAAAATCACGCCGATCGGGAGGGCCGGCGGGCACCGCAGGCGGGCCTGGGGAAGAGTCGCCCCCGGGTTG
>NZ_JBIPKI010000058.1:0-11995 GCF_044068515.1 Desulfurivibrio nitratireducens | reverse complement strand
GCGACACTGCTGAGCGTTTGCGGCCGGCCGGACGGATGAGGGTTGATTTTTGGGGTTGTTGGTAATTTCCGCTAGGGTGGGAGTTCTTTGATGCATAGTGGTGGGGTTCTTAATATTCTGGGCAAGCTGCTGCTGCTGATCGCCCTTTTTCTGCTGACTCCGATCCCCTTCAGTATCTATTACGATGACGGAATGGTGGAGGTCTTTCTGCGCTGTGCCGCCGTCGGGGCCGGGGTCGGAGTTTTGCTGATCCTGCTCTTTCGGCCCATCCGGGAGTTGAGCCTGCGGGACGGCTTCGCGGTGGTGGTGATCTGCTGGCTGGGCATGGCCCTGCTGGGCTCCCTGCCCTATGTGCTTTCCGGCCAGGTGCCCTCGGTCATCGACGCCATCTTCGAGTCGATGTCCGGCTTTACCACCACCGGTTCCACCATCCTCACCGATATCGAGGCCCTGGCCCCGAGCCTGCTCTTCTGGCGGGCCACCACCCAATGGCTGGGGGGAATGGGGATCATCGTGCTCTCGCTGGCCATTCTCCCCTTGCTGGGGGTCGGCGGGATGCAGCTCTTCCAGGCGGAGATGACCGGGCCCACCAAGGACCGCCTGACCCCCCGGATCCAGGACACCGCCCGGATTCTCTGGTCGGTTTACCTGCTCTTCACCGCGATCCTGATCGGTCTGCTGATGGCCGGCGGCCTCAGTTTCTACGACGCGATCACCCACGCCTTCTGCACCATCTCCACCGCCGGCTTTTCGCCCTACAACGACAGTGTCGGCCACTTCAACTCGCTCTACGTGGAAACGGTGATCATCATCTTCATGTTCATCGGCGGGATCAACTTCGCCATGCACCACCATGTCCTGCGGGGCAAGCTGCTGACCTACTGGCAGAGCGAGGAATTTCGCCTGTATCTGGGGCTGACCACCGGGGCGATCCTGCTGGTCACCGCCCTGCTTTTTCACGGCGGCATCTATCCCACCCTGGAAAACTCGCTGCGCCACGCCTCCTTCCAGGTGGTTTCCATTCTCACCACCTCCGGGTTCGGCACCGATGACTACAACCTCTGGCCCTCGGCCACCCAACTGGTGCTGGTGGGGCTGATGCTGGTCGGCGGGATGGCCGGCTCCACCGCCGGCAGCATCAAGACCGTGCGCTTTTTGCTGTTTTTCAAGTACGTCCGCCTCCAGTTCCGCAGCCTGATCCATCCCCAGACCGTCAGCGTGATCAAGCTCAACGGCCTGCGGGTGCCCCAGGAGGTAATGACCGCGGTCCTGGGCTTCTTCGCCCTTTACTTCATGATCTTTCTGGTCGCCACCCTGGTGGTCACCGGCCTGGGAGTGGACCTGGTCACCGGCACCACCGCGGTGATCGCCACCCTCAACAATATCGGCCCCGGCCTCCATCTGGTGGGCCCGGCCGAGGGTTTCGCCGCCCTGCCGGCCCCCGCCAAGGTGGTGCTGACCTTCTGCATGCTGGCCGGCCGGCTGGAGCTCTACACGGTGATGGTTCTGCTCACCCCCGCCTTCTGGAAAACGGCCCGCAGTCCCCAGTGGCGCTTTGTCAAAAATGCGCCGCCGGGTTCCGCCGGCTGAATTTTTTTTAATAACCACAGAGGACCCGGAGAATCCGATAATCTCTGTGCCCTCTGTGGTTATCTGGTTTTTCCCCGCTCCTGTTCTCAACCACCCTTGGTTAAGCATAAAACATGAAAGAACAGTATGATATAATTGTGATCGGGGCCGGCCATGCCGGCTGCGAGGCGGCTTTGGCGGCGGCCCGGCTCGGTTGCCGGACCGCGGTGCTGGTGATGAATGTCGACACCATCGGGGCCCTGAGCTGCAATCCGGCGGTGGGCGGCCTGGCCAAGGGGCACCTGGTCAAGGAAATCGACGCCCTGGGCGGCGAGATGGCCCGCAACATCGACGCCACCGGGATCCAGTTCCGCCAGCTCAACACCAGCAAGGGCCCGGCGGTGCGCTCCTCCCGGGCCCAGGCCGACCGGCTGCGCTACCGCCTGCGGCTGAAAACGGTGCTGGAGGAACAGCGCAACCTGGAGATCCGCCAGGCCACCGCCGACCAACTCCTCATCGAGCAGGGCCGGGTTTGCGGGGTGCAAACCTCGCTGGGGGAAAAACTTTACGCCGCCGCGGTGATCATCACCACCGGCACCTTCCTCAACGGCCTGATCCATATCGGCCTCAAGCAGTTCCCGGCCGGGCGGATGGGCGATCCCCCCTCGCTCTCCCTGCCCCGCCACCTCAGGGAACTGGGCCTGAACATGGGACGGCTCAAAACCGGGACCACCCCCCGCCTGGACGGGGGCAGCATCGACTTCGCCGGCCTCGAAGCCCAACCCGGCGACGATCCCCCCCAGCTCTTTTCCTTCGCCAACGCCGGCCAGGCCCCGGAGCTGCCCCAACTGCCCTGCCACATCACCTACACCACCGCCGCCACCCACGAGATCATCCGGGCCGGCTGCGACCGCTCGCCGATGTTCACCGGCGTCATCCAGGGGGTGGGGGCCCGCTACTGCCCCTCCATCGAAGACAAGATCATGCGCTTCCCCGACAAGGAGCGCCACCAGGTCTTTCTCGAACCGGAAGGACTCGACACGGTGGAAGTCTACCCCAACGGCCTGCCCACCAGCCTGCCCCTCGATGTCCAGGTGGCCATGCTCCGCAGTGTCCCCGGGCTGGAACGGGTGCGGGTGATGCGGCCGGGCTACGCCATCGAATACGATTATGTCGATCCCCTGGAACTGCACCCCTCGCTGGAATGCAAGCGCTTGCCCGGCCTGTTCCTGGCCGGCCAGATCAACGGGACCTCGGGCTACGAGGAAGCGGCGGCCCAGGGCCTGATGGCCGGGATCAACGCGGTCCGCCGCAGCCGGGCCGAGGAGCCGCTGGTCCTCGACCGCTCCCAGGCCTATATCGGGGTGCTGATCGACGACCTGGTGACCAAGGGCACCAAGGAGCCCTACCGCCTCTTCACCTCCCGGGCCGAATATCGCCTGCTGCTGCGGGAGGACAACGCCGACTTCCGCCTCTGCCCCATCGGCCGGGAAATCGGCCTGCTGGACGACCAGCGCTACCGGATTTTTCGCCGCAAGCGGGAGGCGATGGACCAACTGCGGCAATACCTGGAACGCACCCCGCTGCGGCCCGATCCGGAACTTAACCGACGCCTGGCCGCCCGCCAAAGCGCCCCGCTGCGGCAAAACGCCAGCCTGGCCGAGCTGCTCAAGCGGCCGGAACTGGATATGGGTATGGTACTGGAGCTGGTCGCGGCGGCGCAGGCGGTGCCGGAGGCGGCTTTCAAGGCGGAATTCGCCACCCACATCCGCCGGGAAGTGGAACTGGAGATCAAGTATGCCGGCTATATCGCCCGCCAGGAGGAACAGGTCCAGCGCTTCCGCAAGCTGGAAGCGGTGCGGCTGCCGGATGAGCTGCAGTACGACGGGATGCCGGGCCTGAGCCGGGAGGTCAGCGAAAAGCTCACCCGGATCCGGCCCCGCACCCTGGGCCAGGCCGCCCGGATTGCCGGGATCACCCCGGCGGCCATCGGGGTGCTGCAGGTCCACCTGAAAAAGCAGCGGGGCTGAAAATTGACTGGAAGAAGGGGGGCGCGGCCAAAGCTCGATCGCTGCTTTTTATGACCACAGAGGACACAGAGAGCACGGAGCAGTAAGAGCAAAGCCGGCGGGCTTTGGCCCAAGGGCCGGGGGAGTCACCGGATCCAGGCCGGCGGATTTTTTTTGATCGCGATGATTTCACAAAGCACATAACCCTCTGTGCTCTCTGTGTCCTCTGTGGTTAAAATTATGTGGTTTAAGCTATGTGGTTTAAGTTAAATAACCTGCCGCAGCGCAGCCAAACCAGCCCGGGCCTTCAGCGCCCGAAGAGGAGTTGGAACAGCAGATCGATCTGGCGGGGAAAAAAGAGCCAGAGCCAGGCGGCGATGATCAGGAAGGGACCGAAGGGGACCACGCTCTGGCCCCCCTTGCCCTGGCGGATCATGGCCCCGATCCCCACCACCAACCCCAGCAGGGAGCTGGCCAGAATGATGAAGGGCAGGGCCTGCCAGCCCAGGAAAGCGCCCAGCATCGCCAGCAGCTTGATATCGCCGCCGCCCATGCCCTCCCGGCCGGTGACCAGGTGGTAGCCCAGGGCCACCAGGTAAAAGCTGCCGCCGCCCAGCAGAATACCCAGCCCGGAGGAAACCCAGTCCACCTCGACCAGCAGGAAGGAGGCGGCAAAGCCGAGCCCGATCCCCGGCAGGCTGATGACATCGGGGATCAGCTGGTGATCGTAATCGATGAAAAAAACCGCCAGCAGGGCGGCGGAAAAAAGGAAGTAAATCAGGTAGTCAAGGCTCGGTCCCAGGCGCAGCAGCAGGCCCAGGGAGAGCAGGGCCAGCATGGTTTCCACCAGGGGATAGCGCCAGGAAATCAACTCGCCGCAGGCCCGGCAGCGCCGCCGCAGGAAGGCAAAACTCAGGACGGGAATATTGTCGTACCAGCGGATCGCCGCCCGGCAATGGGGGCAGCGGGAAGCCGGCCAGGCGATGGATTCGGCGGCCCCGGCCATCTGGGCGGGCAGACGGGCGATGACCACGTTGATGAAGCTGCCGACCACCGCCCCCAGAGCCAGGGCCATGCTGATCAGCAGGTAATAAGGGATGGGATATTCCATTGGGTTATGGTATATCGTAACCTGTAAAAGCGCTGCAAAAAATTGGGCCCGTCATTCGTTTAAGGCCTGGCGCCGGGGCCGGCTCCGGCAAAGGCAGCGGTGCCGACCGGCACCCGTCAGAACCAGCCCTTGGCATTCAACCACGATTCAGCCGCGAGTTGCCCCCAATGACCATTTCCATCGACGAATCGATTCAAATTTTCAAGGCGGAAATCATCGCCCAGGACCAGCGCCTCGCGGCCCGGCGGAGCGAAGCCCTGCTTGAGGCCTGCGCCTGTCTCAAACTCCGTTTCAATTCGCGCAAAAACGTCCTGGCCCTGCTGGCCATGGCGGAAGGGGTCATCCAGTACCTGCGGAAAAGAGAGGGCGGGGCGGACCCCGAATGCCTGGACTTCCTCAAGGAAACCCTGGCCCATGTGGTCAATATCTACGAGGAAGGCAAGTTCGATCCCCAGCGGGAGGAACAGCTGGGCCAGCGGATGTACAAGCATTTCACCGCCCTGCGGGCCACCCTGAAAGGCCGCCGGGCGACGTCGGCCGGCCCCCATCCCCAGCCGGCTGCCCCGCAAACCCCGCCGGGAGAAGCGGCCGGCGCCGAGGAGCCGGCTCCCGGCCCCCCTCCCGCAGACGTTTCCCCGCCCCCGGCAGCCGACGTCCCGCAAGCGGAAAAGAAGAGTACTCCCGCCGCCGGGCCGCACCGCCAGTACAAGCCCCAGATCGGGGAGAGCTTTCAGGTTATCAGGATCGGTGAGCAGACTTTGGCCGTCGCCGGCTCCGCCATCGCCCTGACCGCCAAGCTCAGACCTCGCCGCCGGGCGGCCTATCTGGCCTCCTGCCAGATTCCCCTTAAGGATTTCAACCCTTTGTTCGGCAATTTGTCCCGCCGGTTTCAAGGGCCTCTGAGCACCATTCCCGCCGGCCGCCTGAAAAAGCTCAACCTGCCGCTGGTCACGCCCAAAGGCGGGGATCTGCCCGAACTCCCCGAGGAAGAGGCCGCCCACCTGATGATCATCAGCCACGGCCAGTGGCAAGGGGTGCTTTTCGGGCGTCTGGAAACCACGACTCCGCTGACCCTGCAACGCTTCGAGGCCGCCGCCAACGGCGATATTGCCGGCCTGGGCACCATGGAAGGCGATTCCGTTTACCAACTGCTCAACCACCGCGCCCTGCTGGAGCGCGAAGGCTTCCTGGCCGTTTGATCCTCGTTGCGGCCCGCCAGGCCCGACCATAAAGTCCGGAAAACAACCATGTCCGCCGCCAAAAAACGCCGCCCCAAAGAACCCGTCAAGATCCGCCAGGCCCCCTTCGTGGTGATCCTGATCTTTACCGTGCTGGGCCTGATCGGCATCGCCACCGGGGAGCCGCAACGGGTCCTGGAGCAGGCGATTCGGGTATGCCTAAGCTGCATCGGGATCGGCTAACTTCAAAGGCCAGCAGCACCGCATCTTGGGCCCCGCGACTCCGGCGATATACCGGGGTATAATCGCCGCAGTCGCGGACCCCAACCTGCGGCACTGCTGACCTTTGAAGGCAATTTGGTTGACGTATCCGCAGGGACGGAAATGTCAGGGTAAATGCCCCGGGCCGGGGGCCGGGTTGTTTTAGTTGTTTATTATTGGCTAAGGTGAAAGAAGATTTACATGGAAACTGTCAGACGTTGGGTTCAGGTGCTTTCCACTTTGCTGGTCAACGGCTCGTGGGATTTTCCCTTTACCCGCACGATTTACCAGGGGCCGCTCAAGGTGCTCTGTGCCCCGGGGCTCAACTGCTATTCCTGTCCCGCCGCCACCACCTCCTGCTCCATCGGCGCCCTGCAGCAGCTCTTCGCCAGCCTGCGCTTTACCGTGGAGAGCGGCCAGTTGTATTTCGGCCTTTATGTCGCCGGGTTCATGGGAGTGATGGGCGGCATCCTGGGCCGGGCGGTCTGCGGCTGGCTCTGCCCCTTCGGCCTGATTCAGGACCTGCTCCACAAAATCCCCAGCCGCAAGTTCGGCATCCCCTACGCCCTGCGCTACCTCAAATACGGTTTCCTGGTTTTTTTCATCTTCCTGTTGCCCCTGCTGGTGGTCGACCATTTCGGGGCCGGCGAACCCTGGTTCTGCAAATACGTCTGTCCGGCCGGCACCCTGACCGCCGGTATCCCCCTGATGATCATGCAGCCCAGTCTGCGCCAGGCCGCCGGCCTTCTGTTCTTGAATAAATTCATCATTATGTTAATGTTTATCGGATGGTCGGTTTACGCCAGTCGGCCTTTCTGCCGGACCACCTGTCCCCTGGGGGCCTTTTATGCCCTCTTCACCAAAGTGCGGCTGGTTAAACTGCGCCTGGATCCGTCCCGTTGCACCAATTGCCAGGCCTGCCACCAGGTCTGTCCGATGGGGGTCAAGTTCAACGAATCCCCCGACGACGCCGAATGCATCACCTGCCTGGCCTGCCTGGACAAGGCCTGCGAATTTGACGCCATTTCCCTGGAAATCGGCGGTCTGCCGGTGGGCGGTCGGGGTCGGGCAACAGCCACCGCGAAAAAAAGCCTCAGCTAAATACCAGGTACCCCATGACTGAAAAAAATCTTCTGCGCAGTCTGATTTTTGCCTTCCTCCTCGTATTCTGGGCCGCCGGCAGCGCCCAGGCCAACATCGAAATGGTCAGCGTCGACCGCCCCAAGGTCAACATGCGCAGCGGCCCGGGCACCAACTATCCCATTCTCTGGGAATTGGGCCAGGGCTACCCCCTGATGGTCATCAGCCGCCAGGGCAGCTGGCTGAAGGTGCGGGATTTTGAAAACGACGAAGGCTGGGTCTACCAGCCCCTGGTGGGCAAGACCGCGCACCTGGTGGTCAAGGAGCGGATCGTCAATATCCGCAGCGGCCCGGGCACCCGTTTCCGGGTGGTGGGCCAGGCCAAGTACGGGGTGGTGTTGCGGACCATGGAGCGGGGCAGCGGCTGGGTCAAGGTGCAGCACGAAAACGGCCTCACCGGGTGGGTATCGCGCTCCCTCCTCTGGGGCTGGTAGAAAACGGGCGGGAGCACCGCATCTTTGGGCGATCAGCCGACGCGGCATACTGAAGTATAGCCGCGCCGGCTGCTTGCCCAAATCTCCGGCACTCCCGCCCGTTTTCCGGTTTTCCGGGTGTTTCCAGATTTAAATTGATGGAGCCCGGCTTGCGCAGGCCCGAGGCTTGATTTCGCTGGTCCCCTTCAAGGACGGGATTCCGGCAAGTCGCAACACCCGCCTCAGTTCTATTAATAAATACCTGCCCACCGATCCGGGCGGCTCCTGATCGCACAAAAAAGGGGGCCGCAGCCCCCTTGCCCTTGCACCTAATATCTTTGCAGCCCGCCCACCCGATTGCCCATAAAGGTAACCAGGATCAATCCGGCCGCACGGTCAGATCAAGCAACTCCCAACGTCCCATCATCTCAATAAAACAGGATGAATGAAGGGGAAAACGGGCAGCAGTGCCGGAGATTGGCGCAAGCAGCCGGCGCGGCTATACTTCAGTATGCCGCGCCGGCTGATCGCGCCAAGATGCGGTGCTGCTGCCCGTTTTCCTATTCGGGGAAAGCGCCGCGGGTATATACTATCTGCCCCTGCCGGGCCAAATAATTGATCCAGGTCTCGATAACGGCTTCTTCCTTGGCCCGCAGCAGCTCATCGCGAATCGGACCGGCCCAGCGGGCGAAAAGCTCCTCGCTGCCCGGACGGCCTTCGCGCCACTTGAGGACGTAAAAGTTGCCGTCGGCGGCCGGAACCGTGTCGGGCACCGGGTTTTCCGCGCTCAGGCCCAGGCCGGCCCGGCTGACCGGAGCGGGCAGATCCAGGGTGGCGGCGGTGACCCGCGAAAACCAGGGGGATTGCCGGACCGGTCTACCGGCCGTAGCCGCCAACTGGTTCAGGTCCGCGCCCTCCCGCAGGGCCGCCAGCATCTCCTCCGCCGCCCGGCGGGCCGCGGCCTCCGCCTGCAGGTCGCGGAGATCCGACTCCACCTGCCGCCGCACCTCGTTCATTGGGGGAATCTGGGGCTCTTCCCGCTCCTGGACGAAAATGATGGCGTAACCAGCCCGGGTGTTGACAATAGAGCTCAATTCACCCTGGTTGAGGTCGAAGGCGGCGGCCACCGCCTCGGGATGGTTGCGCAACTCGGCCGGGGGTTCGACCCGGGCGAAGAAATCGGTGCTGCGCAGGGTCGCTCCGGTCGCCTCCGCCCCGCGGGCCAGGCTGCCCTGGGTCAGGATGCTTTCATAAACCTCGCCGGCCCGGCTGAAGGCCTGCTGGCGGCCCCGATTCTTCTGCAATTCGCGGATGATTTCCTGCCGGGCTTCCGCCAGGCTGATCGAGCGGGCCGGGGCGACTTCTTCCAGCCGGATAACATGAAACCCGAACCGGGTCTCGACCACTTCGCCGAGCTGTCCGACCTCCAGGGCAAAGGCCGTCTCTTCGATGGGCTCGAGCATCTCCCCCCGGCCGAAGAAGCCCAGGTCGCCGCCATCCTCGGCGCTGGCGTCCTCGGAATAAAGCAGGGCCAGTTCGCGGAAATCTCGGCCCTCCCGGGCCAGGCGCAGCACTTGCTCGGCCTGGCTTCTCCGTTCGGCCCGGACTTCGGCGGGGTCTTCGGCACTGCTGCGAATCAGGATATGGCTGGCCCGGCGCTGCTCGGGAATATTGTAACGCTCGCTATTTTGCTGATAATAGACGGCGATCTCCTCGTCGGTGATCTCCGCCAGCTCGCTTTCGGCGCTAAAGAGGACGTATTCCAGCCGCACCCGGGGTTCGGTGCGGTAACGGTCGCCGTGATCGTGGTAATGGGCCGCGATCTCCTCGTCGCTGGGCGTCAGGCCGGCCCGGAAATCGGCGGCGGCCAGGGCCAGGTAGGCGATGCGGACCTCGTCATGATCGCGGTGGAAGCGCTCCCGGACCTCGGCCTCGCTGACCTGGGCGAAACCGATCAGATGCTCGACGATTTTGCGCCGCAGCAGCTCGTTGCGAATCCCCGCCTCGAACTCCTGGGTGCTGAGGCGGGCCGCGGCCAGGGTCTGCCGGTAACGCTCCAGGCTGAAGTAGCCCTGCTCGGTGAACTCGCCCATGCTGTGGATGACTTCCTGCACCTCGCCGCCGGTCACCGGCAGGCCGGTGGTCCGGGCGCTCTGGAGCAGCAATTTCTCCTGGATCATTTGATTCAGCACCTGCTGGCGGAGGCCCAGGGCTTCCAGCAGTTCGGAGGGGATCACCCCGCCGAGCTGATCGCGGTACTGGGCCAGGGTTTCCTCGTAGCGCCGCTGGAATTCCCGGCTGGAAACGGCTTCATCGTTGACCGTGGCCACCGTGCCCGGCCCGCCGTCGCCTCCCATCTGCGGCAACCAGAAGATAAAAACGAGAATGATAATGACGACGGCGGCCTGAATAATCGGCGAGCGGGCTTTCCGGCGCAGCAAAGCAAGCATGGTTGATCCTTGGGTGGTTGGAGTTTGGATTTTTTCCCGGTGGCGGGAGGGGCCGGCCCTGGGCTGCCAAAGGCCGGCGCAAGCTGCCGCCACAATTCGCTAAAGAGCCGTACAATCTAACTTTTTTCCCCCGGCCCGTCAATCATTTTCCCTCGCCGATCTTTTGCGCCAAGGGGCCCGCCCCAGGCGGCCCGGCCGTTGGGACCAGGGCTGCTCTCCGGCCGGATCAAACTTCGGCCAGGCTGGCTCCGGTTTTGAGATTGACCAGCAGGGGCACCGCCAGTTCCATGACCCCTTCCATGGCCGCGCGGACCAGGGGGCCGACGGCGGCGACTTCCCCCTCCGGCACTTCGAAAATCAACTCGTCGTGGATCTGGAGCAGGGCCTCGCTCTTGAGCCCGGCGGCGCGCAGGCGCTGGTCGCAGGCGATGGCGGCCAGCTTGATGATATCGGCGGCGGTTCCCTGGATCGGAGTGTTGATCGCGGTCCGTTCGGCGAATTCCCGCCGCATCTTGTTGCTGCTGGTAATCTCCGGCAACTGGCGCCGCCGCTTGAGCAGGGTCGAGACATAGCCGTCCCGCCGGGCCTGCTCGACGATGGCGGCCATGAAATCCCTGACCCCCTGGTAGAGGCCGAAGTAGCGGTCGATGAAGACCTGGGCCTCCTTGCGGCTGCAGTGGAGTTGTTCGGCCAGGCCGAAGGCGCTCATCCCGTAAATGATCCCGAAGTTGATGGTCTTGGCCACCCGCCGCATCTGGGGGGTGACCATGGTGGCATGGGTGAGACGGAAAATTTCGGCGGCGGTGCGGGCGTGGATATCCTCGCCTTCCCGGAAGGCGGCTAGCAGGACCGGATCGGCGGCATAATGGGCCAGCACCCGCAGATCGATCTGGGAGTAGTCGGCGGCCAGGAAACGGTGGCCGGGGGCGGCGATGAAGGCGGCCCGCAGACGCTGGCCCTCCGGGGTGCGGACGGGTATGTTCTGCAGGTTGGGATTGCTGCTGCTCAGCCGGCCGGTGGCGGTCACCGTCTGGTTGAAGGAGGTATGGATCCGGCCGTCGGCGGGATCGATCAGGGTGCTGAGTTTGTCAACGTAAGTGCTCTTGAGCTTGCTCAGGTTGCGCTGGGCGATCACCGTGGCCGGCAGATCGTGGTAGGCGGCCAGCCGCTCCAGCTCCTTGATGTCGGTGGAATAACCGGTCTTGCCCTTGGTTTTGCGGCCCCGGGGCAATTGCAAACGCTCAAAGAGAATTTCCTCGAGCTGGCGGGGGGCGTTGATATTGAATTTTTCCCCGGCCAGTTGATAAATTTTGGCCTCGAGCCGCTCCAGCTCCCGGCTGAATTCCTCCGCCAGCCCGGCCAGCACCGCCGGATCCACCAGGATCCCCACCCTTTCCATCCGGGCCAGGATCGGCAGCAGCACCATTTCCACCTCGGCGAACAGGGGCTCCAGTTCGAGCTCGGCCAGCCGGGGGGCGAAAAGCTCCCAGAGCCCCCGGGTGGCCGCCACGTCCTCGCAGGAGTAGCGGCCGGCCGCTTCCGGCTCGACGTAGGCAAAGGCCTCGGGCCGCTTGTCGCCGCCGCAGACCTCGGCAAAGGAGGTCAGCCGGGAATGGAGCAGTTCCTCGGCCAGGTCGTCGAGCTTGTGGGAACGGCGGGAGGGATCGATCAGGTAGGAGGCCAGCATGGTGTCGGCCAGGGGCGGGGCCAGCTCCAGGCCATGGCGGTGCAGCACCTGGAGATCGTACTTGAGGTTGTGGCCCAGCTTGCGGCGGCCGGGATCGGCCAGCAGGGGCTGGAGGACCCGGCTCACCGCGGCCGGGTCCAGTTGGCCGGGCCCTGGAGCAGCACAAGCAGCAGGTTG
>NZ_JBIPKI010000057.1:0-12741 GCF_044068515.1 Desulfurivibrio nitratireducens | reverse complement strand
ATTTTTAAAGGTGGCCCCTTTGCCATTGACCCGGCCCTGCTCGGATAGTATAAAACACGAAATCGTATTCCGTATTACCTGGCGGGCTGATATCAACTTATTAACAAATAACCACGAACAACAGCGGTGGAGTGGCCAGAAAGGAAGTGAAGAAAATTCGGGATAATGCCCGTCTTGGCTGGAATGGCCCGGCCAGAAATGAAACCCTGCGTCCGTCACTGGCGCTTAAATATCAGCCGGGTCCGGCATCAAACCGAAGTGGAGCTGGGAGTGATGGTATGGTCACCAAACCGGTAAACGTCCAGCAGCATCGCACCTTCGGGCGATCAGCCAAGTTTGCGGACACGGGGAACGCGGCGCTTGGCTGCTTGCCCGAATCCGCGGCCCTGCTGAGCGTTTGCAGTTCGTCAATTAAGCAAGAGATGGGACGCTGCGGACGGTTTTCCAAACTGAAGAGCAGCCTGGTCGCACTGGCGCTGTTGCTGGTCCTGACTGGGTGGCTCGGCGGCGGGGAAGCTTGGGCAACAGCCAATCATGCCACCCGCACTCTCACCGACATGGCCGGGCGCACGGTGACGGTGCCCCGGGAAATCAAGAGCGTGGTGCCCCTGAGCGGGGCCCTGCGCTTTATGGTGTATCTGCAAAGCCTCGACTTGGTGGCGGGGATGGAAAACGTGGAGGGTCGGTGGACCTCCCCCGGCCGGCTCTACGGCCTGGCCACCCGGGAAAAGGCGGCAGAGCTGCCGGTGATCGGCGAGGGCGGGCCCGGCCGACTGCCGGATTTCGAGCGGGTCATCGCCCTCTGGCCCGATGTCATTATCAGCATGGGCATGGATATTGACCAGGTGGAAACCATCCAAAGCAAAACCGGCCGCCCGGTTTTTGTCTTGAATTACGGGCTGCCGGGGGTGCTGGTCCCTGCGGAGGCCAAACTGGCGCTCGGCCTGCTGGGCGAACTGCTCGGTCGCGAACAGCGAGCGGAACAACTCCTCGCCTTCATGGATCATCTGGATGCCGATCTGGTCGCCCGAACCGGGGATATCCCCGCGGATCAGCGGCCGACGGTCTATGTCGGGGCCATCTCCCACAAGGGTACCCAGGGGATTACCAGCACCGCCGCCACCTATGCCCCTCTGGCCTGGGCCGGAGGCCGCAACGTGGCTGCTGAAGCCGGCCCCACCGGTCATATCTTCATTGACCCGGAGATGCTGCTCTGGTGGGAGCCGGAGGTGATGTTCATCGATGCCGGCAGTTTGGCCAAGGTGGCGGAAGATTATCGGCGCAACCCTCGATTTTACCATAAGATCGGGGCAGTGCGGGAAGGACGGGTGTTTTCGCTGATGCCCTATAACTTTTATCACACCAATATTGAAATCGCCTACGCCGACGCCTACTTCATCGGACGCACCCTCTATCCCGGGCGTTTCCGGGACATCGATCCCGCCGCCAAGGCCGACAAGATCTTTTTGAATTTTATCGGCCTGGCCGCCTACTCGGACCTGGCGGCGGAACTGCATGGCTTTGGTCAGGTGTTTTTTGAGGAAAAAGAGCTTGTTATCCGTTAAGACCGGCCAAGAAACCCTGCCGGCAGGGGCCGGCGCCCTGGCCGCCGGAAACTTCCCGGCGGGGACGGGCGCCATCATTGGATCCTACCGGCGCCTGCTGGGCTTCAAGGTCATTATCCTCGGCGGCCTGCTGACGGTACTGACCGGCCTGGCGCTGTTTTCACTGGCAGTCGGTTCACTGCCCCTCTCCGGGGGGGAAATCCTGGCGGTCCTCTGGAATGGCGATGCTTCCGGCCGGGCCGGGCACGTGGTCTGGAATATCCGCCTGCCCCGGACGGTGGCCGCCCTGCTGGCCGGAAGCGGCCTGGGCCTGGCGGGGGTGGTGATGCAGAATGTGCTGCGCAACCCCCTGGCTTCGCCTTTTACCATCGGGGTTTCCCAGGGCGCGGCCTTCGGAGCCGCTTTCGCCATTATTATCCTCGGGGCCGGCGAGGCCCAACGGGCCGGGGCCGGAGTGACCATCGCCCTGTCTCATCTGGTCGTAATCGCGGCATTTTGCGGAGCGGTGCTGGCAGTGAGCCTGATCATGCTGCTGGCCTCGCTGCGGGGGATCACCACCGAGGCGGTGATTCTGGCCGGGGTTGCCCTCTCCGCCTTTTTCGGTGCCTCCACCATGCTGCTGCAATATTTTGCCGACGACATGCAGGTGGCCGCCACCGTCTTCTGGACCTTTGGCGATCTGGGCAAGGCGGGCTGGCCGGAAAACGCCCTGATGGCCTTAACCCTCACAGTTTCCCTGCTTTATTTCCTGCTGGCCCGCTGGAATTTCAACGCTTTGCAGTGGGGGGACGAAGTAGCCCAAAGCCTGGGGGTCAGGGTCAAGCGCCTGCGGCTTTGCGCTTTGCTGATCAGCGCTCTGACCGTGGCGGTGGCCACTTCCTTTCTCGGCATCATCGGCTTCATCGGCCTGATGGCCCCCCATCTCACCCGCTTGCTGGTGGGGGGTGATTACCGTTTTCTGGTCCTCGGCTCGGCCCTGACCGGGGCTTTGCTGCTGCTGCTTTCCGACCTCATCGCCCGCACGGTTATGACCCCGGTGATCCTGCCGGTGGGAATCGTTACCTCCTTTGCCGGGGCGCCACTCTTCTTTTACCTGCTGATTCGTCGCGGCCGGAGGAGCTGAGAATGCTGGTTCTGGACGGAATTTCCCTCTCTCTGCAGGGGACCGAGATTCTCCGTGATCTCAGTTTTGAACTGACTCCCGGCCGGCTGGTGGCCGTGCTGGGGGTCAACGGCTCGGGTAAGTCCACCCTGCTCAGAAGCATCAACGGCCTTTTGCCGCCCCGGCGCGGGACGGTCCTGGTGGACCGGCAACCCCTGGCCGACCTGAGCGGGCGCGAGATTGCCCGGCTGATCGGCTACATGCCCCAGAAGGCCAACGGGGTCGCCTGCAGCGTCTTCGATGCCGTGCTTTTGGGGCGGCGGCCCCATTTCGGCTGGAGCGAAGGCGAGCGGGACCTGGCGGTGGTTGAGCGGGTGCTTAGGGTCATGGGCTTGGATAAACTGGCCCTGCGCGACACCAGCGAACTGTCCGGCGGGGAGTTGCAGAAGGTGTTGATCGCCCGAGCCCTGGTCCAGGAACCACAGGTGCTGCTGCTGGATGAGCCCATCAACCATCTGGACATCAGGAATCAACTGGAAACCATGTCCCTGCTGCGGAAAATCACCGGAGAGATGGATCTGGTCACCATCACCGTGCTCCATGACCTGAGCATTGCTCTGCGTTTTGCCGACTACTTCCTGCTGATCCGGGAGGGCCGGCTCTATGCCTGCGGCGGCCGCGAGGTGATCAGTCCCGAGGTCTTGCGGGAAGTTTTCGGGATGCATGCCGCCATCCGGGAAATCGACGGCATTCCGGTGGTGCTGCCCCTGTCCCCCTGCAGCTGAACGGCAAACGATAAACAGCGCCGCATCTTGGGACGATCGGCCCGCAAGCTACGCGGGGCCGGGCCGCTGGTCCGAACTGCGACCCTCCTTAACGTTTGCAACACGATGCACCAACAGGCTTCGCTTCTTGGTGAACGGATCTTTGTGCGGGGAGGGGGAGTCGGATAATTAACAACTTTGTCAGGAGGATTGACGATTATGGATAAACAAAAGGACAATTGGCGGCGATGCGTGGAGTTTCATGGTCACGAATGCCCGGGCCTGGCCATCGGCTACCGGGCCTGCGAGGCGGCGGTTGAACAGCTGGGGGTGAGCTTTTCCCGGGACGAAGAGGTGGTTTGCGTCACCGAAAACGACGCTTGCGGGGTGGATGCGATCCAGGTGTTGACCGGATGCAGCATCGGCAAGGGCAACCTCATCCACCGGCCCACCGGCAAGATGGCCTTCAGCTTCTTCTGCCGGCAGAAAGAGAGTGCCGTGCGCCTGGTTTTTCAGAAAACCCTCGGCGGCGAGGGCCTGGACCGCCAGGCCATGCAGCAAATGATCCTTACCGCCCCTTTGGCCGAGCTTTTCGCCGTCAATCAGCCCGCCTACCAGCCCCCGGAAAAGGCCCGACTTTTCAACAGCGTCACCTGTGAACAGTGCGGCGAAAACTGTATCGAACACGCCGCCCGGCTTCAGCAGGGCAAGATTGTCTGCCTGGACTGCGTGGCGCAGTACAGCAGGGGGTGGTAAGCCCAAACTCGGCATCGCCGCAGAACATTACCCGCAAATCGCCGCCATTTGGCGCCGCCCGCGCTCTTTCCGGTTTGACACCCCGGCTGCTTGTATGAAAAGATATACTCGCCAATGCGCGCTGCGGGGGCGCGGTCGGGCCGATTATATTTTTGCCATCCAGCTGCATAAATCAAACAAAACAGGGAGACGGGCGATGCCGGTAAACCGACTGGAGGCGGATCAAGTTTTTCAAGCATGCAACCTTGAACAATTGCAGTTCGAAACCACGGCGGATCTCGAGCCGATCAAGGAACTGAGTGATGCCCTGGGCCAGCCCCGGGCGGTGGAATCCCTGCGTTTCGGCACCGGCATGGAGCACCAGGGCTACAATATTTTTGTCCTGGGACAATCCGGCACCGGGCGCCATACCATGGCCGCCCAGGTCCTCGAACGCCAGCTCAAGAAGCTTTCTCCCCCCGACGACTGGTGCTATGTCAACAATTTCGACGACCAGTCCCGGCCGAAAAAGCTGCATTTGCCGGCGGGCAAAGGCATCCGGTTCACCAAGGACCTGGAAAAGATGATCAAGGATGCCAGAAGTGTCCTCAAGGCGAGCTTTGAAGGGGAAGAATACCAGCACCGCGCCCAAGCGATCGGAGAGGAGGTTAAAGAGCGGCAACACAAGGCCTTCAAGGAGATCAGCGACCGGGCTACAGAAAAAGGCCTGACCTTGCTGCGCACTCCGGGAGGGCTGGCCTTCGCGCCCCTCGACAAGGATGGCGATGTCATGTCGCCGGACGAATTCCAGCAACTGCCGGAAGAAAAACGGCAGAATTATGAAAAGGACATGGAAGGGCTCCAGGCCGAATCTCAGAAAATTCTGGAAAAGATCCCGCAATGGCAAAAGGAAATTCGGGAGAAAATGGAGGCCCTCAACAAGGAGATCACCGAAAAATCGCTCACCCAGCTCATCGATGGGGTGAAAGCGGAATATGCCGAAATCGCGGGCATTCCCGCCCACCTGGACGCGATGAAAAAAGACATTATGGACAACCTGCCGGCATTTCTCACCGGGGATCATCAGCAACAGCAGGGACCGATGGGGGCCAAGCCGCAGCAGTCGTCCATGCCCACCGGCGAAGAGACCGACATGGACTCGCCGGCCATGCGGCGCTACAAGGTCAACCTGGTCGTTGACAACAGCAAGCTGGAAGGGGCCCCGATTGTATTTGAAGACAACCCCACCTATGCCAACCTGGTGGGCAAAGTCGAGCACATGTCGATGATGGGGGCACTGGTTACCGATTTCAACCTGATCAAGGCCGGCGCGCTGCACCGGGCCAACGGCGGGGCCCTGATCATCGACGCCCGCAAGGTCCTGACCCATCCGGGCGCCTGGGACGGGCTGAAGCGAGCCCTCCAGTCCAACTTCATCAAAATCGAATCGCTGGCCGAGATGTACAGCCTGCTCAGCACGGTGATGCTTGAGCCCGAACCGATCCCCCTGAAGGTCAAGGTCATCATCATCGGCGAACCGATGCTCTATTACCTGGTCCAGCAGTTCGACCCCGAATTTTCCCAGCTCTTCAAGGTTGCGGCCGATTTCGATGTCCAGATGGAAAGAAACGGGGAAAACCAGGAGCTCTATGTCCGGCTGCTGGGCAACATCGTGGCGAAACAGAAACTGCTCCATTTCGATAAAAGCGCCGTCGGGCGGCTCATCGAGCAGAGTTCGCGGATGATGGGCGACAGCGAACGGCTCAATATCCGAATCCGCGACATCAATGACCTTATGCTGGAAGCCGACTACTGGGCCCGGCAGAACAAGCATGAAACGGTGCGGGCCGATGATGTGCAAAAAGCCATCGATTCCAAGGTATTCCGCTCCGATCGCCTGCGCCGGCGCATTCAGGAAGAGATCCACCGCGGCACCCTGCGCATCGATATCGAAGGGTCCCGGGTCGGCCAGGTCAACGGGCTGGCCGTCATGATGCTGGGGGATTTCGCCTTCGGCAAGCCTTCCCGGATCAGCGCCCAGGTGTACATGGGCAAGGGCGAGGTCATCGATATTGAACGGGAGGCCAAACTGGGCGGGCCGATCCATTCCAAGGGGGTCCTGATTCTGTCCGGCTTCCTGGGCGCCCGCTACGGCACCGAAATGCCGCTTTCGCTCAGCGCCTCGCTGGTTTTCGAGCAGTCTTACGGCGGGGTGGAGGGCGACAGCGCCTCCTCGACGGAACTGTACGCGCTGCTCTCGGCGATCGCGGAAGTGCCGATCAAGCAGCAGTTTGCCGTTACCGGCTCGGTGGATCAGTATGGCCGGGTCCAGGCCATTGGCGGGGTCAACGAAAAGATCGAGGGCTTTTTCGACGTTTGCCGCCATAAGGGCTTGACCGGCAGCCAGGGTGTCCTGATCCCCGCGACCAATGTCAAGCACCTGATGCTCCGCCAGGATGTGGTGGAGGCCATCGCCCGCCAGGAGTTCCACGTTTATCCGATTGAAACCATCGACCAGGGCATCGAACTCCTTACCGGACTGCCGGCGGGCGAACCGGATGAGCAGCACCGCTATCCCGAAGATTCGGTCAACGGGAAGGCCTTGCGGCGGCTGCGGATTTTTGCCGACAATATGAGCAAATTCGGCAAGGGCGAGGAGAGCCCGGGCGAGAGGGGCGACCGTGACTCGTGAAAATCAGCACTTCCGCGTCCGCCGCATCCTGGTTCCCGTGGATGAATCCGCCCACAGCCGGACGGCCTTGGAGGCGGCGACGGTGCTGGCCGCCGCCCTGCAGGCCGATATCAGTTGCCTGTTCGTGGAAGATGAAAAATTGCTGAAGCTCGCCCAGCACACCTTTTTCCGGGAGGTCTGCACCCATGAATGCCGGCCGCGGCCGGCCGAGGAACTGGAACGGGATCTCAAGCGGCAAAGCGAGCGCATTCGGCGCATGATCGCCGGGGCCATCGGCGGGATGGGAATAAGCTGGGCCTTGGATATCCGGCGCGGTGTCGTCGAGGCGGTGATTCTCGAACAGGCCACCTCGGCGGACCTGATCGTCATGGGGCGGCTGGGCCGCTCCCTGCTGGGTTCGACCATGGGCTCGGTGGCCCGTCACCACATCCTGCATGGTCGGGGGCAAACGATGTTCATCCAGGAAGGCTTCCGGCTGAACTCTCCGATCCTGACGGTCTTTACCGGCTCGGCATTAAGCCAAAGGGCGCTGGCGCTGGCGGCCGGCATCGCCGGGGTTATCGGGGGGGAGCTGGAAATCCTGCTGCCGGCCGCCGACCGGCAGAGCCTGCGGGAACTGAAGGCCGCGGCGGCAGAACATCCCGCCGCCGCCGCCGTGCGGAAAAGATATCAACCGCTCGATCTCCCCCTGGCCCGGGGGTTGCTTGCCCGGCTGTTTCAGTCCACCCAGCGGGAGCTGCTGGTCCTGCCGGCGGATGCCGCGGCCGATCCCCGCCCAGAGGGGGTGCTGGAGCTGATCAGCCGGATCAATAACCCGGTCCTGCTGATTCGCAACGAGCATCCGCCCCCTAACACCTGATACCACCCTGGCGACCGCCACTGAGCAGAAACAGGCGGTCGCCGGACATGGTGGCCAGCCGCTAATCCTCACCCTTGTCACCACGGCGCCGAGCAAAAGCCGATCGAGGGGCAGTTTCGCATTTTTTTCTTGTCGTAGCGGGCCAATTTGGTAGCCTAACCTGAATTATGCGAGAGCAAAACCACCAGCTTGGGAGAAGGTGGCATGACAAAACCGAATAACTCCACTGCTCATCACCAGCAAAACGTTAACCGCTCCGGGAACCGTAAACCCGCGAGCGGTTTTTTTGTGGGATTGATGCTACCTCAAAACGGTTCCCGGGGGTGCCAGTAGCTGTATAACCCCCCCGTTCAGGGTGATATACGGAAAAGCAAGTCGAGCAGTTTGTTGGGATTGCTTAAGATTGCTCGTGAAAATAAGTGGATAAATAGTTTGGCCGAGAATGGCGATGAAGTTGTTGGCCAAGGCAATTACCTGATAACCGATTTGGGCGGGTTATACAGATCTGTAGAATGGGGCGGATGAGCAGCGCGAGCCAAAAAGAAGGTGGGTGGTGATGCACCGCCAGGGCCAACAACGCGGATCGAACAGGCACGCAGCGCGCGATGCTCATCCGCCCCATTAGCCCAATGAAATGTGGGAGCATCAATGGCAAGAAAAAATGAATCACTTCTCGATGTACTTGCCCTTTTTCCTTGGTGGGTCAGTGTATTATTGTCTATAACTTCATATTTGATCCTGAAGTATTTAATTCCCTTAATAGATTTTCAGCAAAATGGACCAGCCGACATGACATATGTGTTTTACAAAGGCTTGGCAAACGCCGCGCCAATGTTAGCACCGATAGTTGCGCTATTTATATTGACACCGGCTGCAATATCAGCAATCAATTCCTGGCGAAAGCGTCAAGCGGATTATTCAGTTCATTCTCGAAAGTCGTCCACGTCTCGGAAAAGTCCATTGAGTCAGCAGGCAATAAGGACTGATTCCCCAAATGACAATAGTTTTACTGATTCAAATACTTTAATAACTGATATATATGACACAAATTCTTTAATGGGTGATACGGCCACAATCGAATTTAATTATGCTAATTATGTTCAAGGGCAAGAAGTAGAGACTGAAAGGGTAAAGAAAAAAACAGATTTGTCGATTGAGACATTAAAAAAAATCGAATGGTTCTCTTTTGAATTGTTCTGCAAAATCTATTATGAATGCATTGGTTATAGAGTAACTAAAACAAAGGCTGGCGCTGACGGGGGAATTGATCTTCTTCTTTATATGGAGGATTCTGCGGTGCCATACGCATTGGTCCAATGTAAGGCAAGAACACATAGAGATATCGGCGTCAACCATATAAGAGAATTGTTAGGAGTTATGACATCTGAAAAGATTGATAAAGGCATACTTATTACAAATTCTGGTTTTACAAAAGAGGCTTTTGAGTTTGCAAATGCGCATCAGATTGAACTCGTTGACGTATTTAAGCTATGGATGTTGCTCGAAGAACTTAATGCGGTTAAAAAGTCACATCTGGTTGATTTTCTAAGATCATCAGATTTCACAACCCCAACTTGCCCCAATTGCGAGGTTAAGCTGGTGGAACGAATTGCGAAAAAAGGAAATGAAATTGGGCAGAAGTTTTGGGGCTGCAAAAACTACCCAAGGTGTCACTATAAACTGCGAATGAATAAAACGGGTGGCTAACAAGCGTAAGCTGTCCTGAGATAATATTCACCTGACACTACCTCGTTTGGACAGCTTTAAAACTCACGCATACTTCTCAGGCACCGGGATCACCCTCGGCACCTTCCCCAAGGGATTCTCATCCACCAGCATCAAACAGCCGTAGCTTTTTTCCAGCCTTGCATAGGTCAGCACTTCTTGCGGGGGGCCGAGACCGGCCAGGTGGCCGTCGCTGAGCAGGAGCAGGCGGTCGCCGTACATGGCGGCCAGGTTGAGGTCGTGGGAGATCATGATGATGGTCACCCCCTGGTCGCGGCGCAGCCGTTCCAGCAGGTCGAGGATCTTGATCTGGTGGGCCGGGTCGAGGGCGGCGGTGGGTTCGTCGAGCAGCAGCAGTTGGGGCTGCTGGCACAGCGCCCGGGCGATGAAGACCCGCTGGCGTTCGCCGCCGCTTAGTTGATCCAGGCGGCGGTCGGCCAGGTGGGCGATCTCGGTGAATTCCATGATCTCGGCGGCCAGCCGGTGATCTTCCTCTTTTTCCAGTTCCCAGAGCCGCAGGTGGGGCGAGCGCCCCATCAGCACCGTTTCCGCCACCCGGAAGGGAAACTCCGCCGGGCTCTGCTGGGGCACTACCGCCACCCGGCGGGCGAATTCGCGCCGGGGCTGCTCCCGGGGTGATCGGTCGAAAACCTCCACCCGGCCCGCCGCCGGGGCCAGCAGGCCGGCGATGGCCTTGAGCAGGGAAGTCTTGCCGCTGCCGTTGGGGCCGATGATCAGGAAAAACTCCCCCGCCGCCACGGTGAAAGTCACCCCGCTGAGGATCGGCCGGCCCTGGTAGGCCAGGGTCAGATTGTCGGCGCTTACCAGGTTCATGGCCTTGATTTCCAGAGCAGAAAGATAAACAGCGGCGCCCCGATCAGGGCGGTGACGATCCCCACCGGCATTTCGCCGCCGGCCGGCAGCACCCGGGCGAGCAGGTCGCAGCCGATCAGGTAGGCCGCCCCGCCCAGCAGGCAGGCGGGAATCAGCAGGCGATGGTCGGGGCCGACCAGCAGGCGGAAGGTGTGGGGCACCACCAGGCCGACGAAGCCGATCAGCCCGGCCTGGCTGACCACGATGCCGACCATGAAGGAGGTCACCGCCAGCAGGGTCAGGGAAACGGCCCGGACATTGACCCCCATGGCGGCGGCGGATTCCTGCCCCATCAGCAGCAGGTTCAGGGGCCGGGCCAGCAGCAGCACCAGCAGCATCGCCGGCGGCAGCAGGAGCAGCAGGGGCAACTGTTCCCGGCCGATCTGGGAAAGGTCGCCCATAAGCCAGAAGAGGGCATGGCGCAAGCGGGTGTTGTCGGCCAGGGCCAGCAGCAGCATGATCAGGGCCCCGCAGAAGGCGTTCATCATCACCCCGCCCAGCAGCAGGGTGTCCTTGCCGGGGGCATGGCGGCCGCCGGCCAGGCTCAGGACCAGCAGCAGGGTGGCCATGCTGCCGGCAAAGGCCAGCAGGGAAACCCAGGGAAAGGCGGCAAGGCCGACCATCATTCCCAGCAGGGCGCCCACTGCCGCTCCGCCGGAAATTCCGAGGATATAGGGTTCGGCCAGGGGATTGCGGAGCAGGGCCTGGAAGACCAGGCCTCCAAGGGCCAGGGTGGCGCCGGCGGCGGCGGCCAGCACCACCCGGGGCAGGCGGATCTGCCAGATGATGGCGGCGCTGACCGGGTCGGCTTGCTCGCGGCGGAAGATCAGGGTCCAGAGTTCGCCCGGGTTGAGGCCCGAGGAACCGGTGGCCAGGCCGAAAAAGACCGCCAGCAGCAGCAGGGCCCCGCTCAGCAGGATGAGCAGCAGCATGGTTTTGAGCAGGGAAGGGAAGGGGACCGGCATCGGCTCAGCGCTCCGGCTCGGCAGCCGCCGGGGCGGGCGCCATGATTTGCGGCTGGATCAGCCGGGCCAGGATTTCCAGGCCGTCGAGCAGTCGGTGGGTGGGGCGGTCGAAGAGATCGGCGTCCACCACGTGGACCCGGCCGTTCTGCACCGCATTGAGCTGGGGCCACTGTTCCCAGGCCCGACGCAGTTCCTCCGGGCTCTGGCCCCCGGCCATGGAGGTGATTATGGTCACCTCCGGCTGCAGGGTCAAAATCTGCTCCCAGCCGAAGCGGGGATAGGCCGGCCCGCCGGCGGCGGCGTTGCGGCCCCCGGCCAGGATGATCAGCTCATGGAGGAAGGTCTCCTCGCCGACGCTGACCATGGGGGCGGCGTCCACCTGGAAGAAAACCAGGGGCCGGTGCTCGATCTGGGCGGTTAGCCGGCGCAGCCGGGCCAGGCGGGCTTCCATGTCGGCCACCAGAGCGGCGGCCTGGGCTTCGGCGTTGAGGACTGTGCCCAGGGCGCTGAGGCTGGCCTTGATTTCCGCCAGGTTTCTGGGGTCGATGGCGAAGACCGGGATATTGAGGGCCTCCAGGCGCTCGATGACCCGGCGGGGGTTGCCGTCACGGGTGGCCAGCACCAGATCGGGCCGCAACGCCACGATCCGCTCCAGGTCGGGCTGGACGTAGGAGCCGATCCGGGGAATTTGTTTGGCCGCGGGGGGGTGGTTGCTGAACTGGGTGGTGCCCAGGAGAATTTCCTCCCGCTCCAGGGCGAAGATCATTTCGGTGATCCCGGGAGCCAGGGAGACCACCCGCCGGGGCTCGGCCGGCAGGGTGACGCTGCGGCCGGTGGGGTCGGTGATTGCCCGGGTTGGGCTTTGGGCATTGACTGCCGCCGGCCACAGGGAGCAGAGCAGCAGCAAAATAAGGGTTATTTTCATTAATTAACTCGCTGGTTTAGCGCGACGGGTTTTTAAATCCGCTAGGCGGTATTTTTAACCACAGAGGACAGAGAGGCCACAGAGATTTTTTTTAAGGAAAACAGTAATATCTCCAGTTATCTCTGTGTACTCTGTGCTCTCTGTGGTGATTATTCCCGGTGTTTTCTACTCTATAGCAAAACGGATCGGCACCTGGACCCACATGGCCACGGCTTCGCCGTTGCGCCGGCCCGGTTCGAAGCGCCAGTCCCTGACCCCTTTGAGGGCCGCCCGGTCCAGCAGGGGGTGGCCGCTGGAGGTGGCGACTTCCAGCTCCTCGACCCGGCCCTGGGCATTTACCAGCACCGCCAGCAAAACCGTGCCCTGGTAAAACCGTTGCCGGGCCGCCGGGGGATAGGGGGGCGGCGGGTTTTCCCGGTAGAGGGGGCGGGCCATGATGATTTCCGCCGTTTCTTCGGCCGCCGCCATCGGCCCGGACTCTCGCGGGGGGGCGGGTGCCGGGGCCATCCACCACTGCCGGGTGGTCAACATCAAGG
>NZ_JBIPKI010000056.1:0-12756 GCF_044068515.1 Desulfurivibrio nitratireducens | reverse complement strand
CAGCTCCAGCTCCACACCCTGCTCTGGCCTCACTGTGCCCGGGGGCGCTGAGCAATTCCCGGCCGGAGGACATCGGGCCCGGGGATCAACTCTCCCGCCGGCAAGTCAGGCCTGACAACGAAAGACCCGTTCGCGAAAGAAATCGATCAACCCCTGGCGCCGCGAGGAGATCCGGAGCTGCTCGGGGACCAGGTCCGATTGCTCGGCGCGGGTGATCGACATTTTATACTCGATATGGGGGGCGAAGCGGTTGTCCAGATACCAGGCGTAAGATAGCCCGAAAAGCAGGCCCGGCGGGGTGAATCCTTCGCTGCCGTTGACCACCCGGGTAAAACGGAGAGGATCGTCCTCGGCCCGGTACATTCGGGCCAGGCGGAGGTATTCCACCAGCTCGGGGGCGGTAAAAAAGCAACGGCGCTCCTCATCATTCCGCATGGTCAAGCTGAAGATATAACCAACCTGCTCCCGCCCTGCCATCACCGGACTTTTTTCCTTGGCGGCGGCGTAGTTGCCCAGCAGGGACTGCCCGAGGGCGACGAGAAAAGCGATCTCGCAGCGCGGGGAGCCGGGGATGATATCGGCCCGGATCCTGATCATCCGATCATCGGGATCGTAAAAAGAAAAGACATTGTCCCATTCCTGGCAACGGCGCCAATCACTGACCGCCACCTGCCGCATGCCGGCCACCTGATCCAGGTGTTCGAGCAGAATATCCCGATGCTGCCAGAAAATATCTTCCAGCAGCGGCAGCCACTCGGCCTGAAGATCCATTTGGGCCAAGCGCTGGCGGAATTGACGCCGCCGCTCATCAAGGGTCTGGCGGCGGGGATTGAGCAAGGGGGCGGCAGTCCCCGCAGCCGGAGCCGGACCGGCAGGATCGGCAGTCGTCAACAAGGACCGCACAGTCCACAGGGCCCGCACGGCCGCGGCCACCGCCGCCGGATCGTGCTGGACCACCCGCTCGCCAGCAAGCTCGTACTGGGCGGCAATAGCGGCCTCCAGGGGCGCCGGGCCCAACTCCCGCACCCGCTCCCGGTCAAGATAGATCGGCACCTTGTTTTCCAGAGCGTAACTCTGCAGAATACTGCCGGGGATTTCCCGCATGCCCACCACCAGCACCTGGTGGAAGAGGGCGGCGATCCCCCCGGGAATATTGCGGTTGTAAGCCTGCAGCAGATCGGAAACATGGAAGCGGCGCTCCCGTTCGCCGGTTACCAGGTCGGTTTCCCCGGCCTGGACCCAGAGATTGGCCAGCAACAGCTTGAGGGCCCGGCTATTGCTCCGCACCGCCGCCGCCAGGCCCGGAACCTGGAGGATGGGAATAATGCTGGTAAACAGGCTGCCGGGAGCAAAAAGGATGATATCCGCCTCGGCAATGGCGGTCAGAATCCGGGCCGGGACTTCAGGTTGCTCGACGAATTCGACCATAACCCGGTTCACCGGGCTGCGGCGCCGGGCTCGGGCCGATTTGCTCTCGCCGCTGACCAGAACCCCGTTATCGTAAAGCATCTTGAGGGAGGCTGGGGTGGTGGTACAGGGCAGGACCGCCTCCGGCGAGGCTCCCAGCAGATCGGCCAGAAAAGCCAGCCCGGCCAGCACCGCGGCCGCCGGGGGCCGCCGGGGATCCACGGCTCCATCCATCGCCGGCTGCTGGTAAATGGCCGCGGTCAGCAGGAGATTGCCCAGGCAGTGGGGCCGCTGACCCAAATCCTGCATCTGCTCGTGGTGGAAAATTTCCTCGAGCAGTCCCTGTAGAGAACGCTCCAGGAAGGGATGCAGCCGGCTCAAGTCCACCCCGCATTGCTTCAGGATCGCCGGCGAATTTTCCGGCAAGCGCGCAAAACGGTAATTGAAAAGACGATGGAGCAGCCGTACCGTGGCCAGGGCTTCGGCCTCGTCCAGCTCGTACTGCTTCTGCAGCTTATCCTGACGCACGGCGGCGAGCAGGACATGCCGCAGGTCCCCGACGGCCAGCAAGGGCAGGTCTTTGAGCAGCTCGCCGGTGGAGCCGCCGTCATCGGTGACGCAAACCACCGCACTGGTTTGGGGGAAAACACTCTTGAGCCCGGCGAAAGGGGCATCGGGCCAGGCGGGGTTACGGCTGTCACCGCCGATGATATTGGCCAAGCCGGTGCCGCCGCCGAAAACCACAACCCTGGCCTCGGCACAGGAAGCCTGGTCAAGGGCGGCGGCCAGCTCCGCCAACCCCGCGGCCACCGGAGCCGGGGCGGCCGGCAGGCCGTTGAGTACCAGGGCCAGCAGCTTCTCCACTCTCTCTTCATAAGGCAAGAGATCAAGGGGGCTGAAGCGGGCTGCCTCCAGTTGGGCCAGTTGTCGGTCGATCTCGCTCTGCTGGGGCATTACTCCATCCAGGTCAGGTTAAAATTCCAGGGGCTATGAGCAGGACCCGCAACTTGGCTCGCGGCAGGGTTATTGGATTCCCGTGGCCGCCATCTGGCCGCGCACCATTTTCTCCGATTCGGCCAGGGAGGCTTGTTCCTCAGCGGTGAGAGGAAATTCGATGATGCGCTCGACCCCGGCGGAACCCAGCACCACCGGCACCCCGAGAAAACAGCCGAAAATGCCGAACTCGCCTTCCAGCCAGGCGGCGCAGGGCAGCACCCGCTTGCTGTCGGTTAAGATGGCTTCAGCCATTTCCACCGCGGCCAGCCCCGGGGTATAAAAAGCGCTGCCGGTCTTGAGGTGGTTGACGATTTCGGCCCCGCCATGCTGGGTGCGCTTGACAATGGCGGCGATGGTTTCCTCATCGAGCAGGTCGCTGATCGGCACTCCGGCCACATTGGCCAGGCGGACCAGGGGGAGCATGTTGTCGCCGTGAATCCCCATGACCATGGCATTGACATCCCGGGGAGCCACCCCCACGGCATCGGCGAGAAAAGTCCGATACCGGGCCGAGTCCAACACCCCGGCCATCCCGATCACCCGCTGCCGGGGAAATCCGGACACCTTGTAGGCGGTATAGACCATGGCATCAATGGGATTGGTCACCACGATCAGGACGGCGTTGGGGGAAAAACGAGCGGCCTGATCGGCACAGCTTTGGACGATCTCAACGTTTTTGGCCAGCAGATCATCCCGGCTCATGCCGGGTTTGCGGGCCAGACCGGCGGTGATGATCACCACGTCGGAATCCACCGAGTCCCGGTAATCATTGCTGCCGATCACCCGCCGGCTGAAACCGTCCACCGGCCCGGCCTGAAGCAGATCCAGAGCCTTGCCCTGGGGGACGCCTTCCATCACGTCCAGCAGCACCACATCGCCAAGATTGCGACTCAGGGCCCAGTGGGCGGCGGTGGCGCCGACGTTGCCGGCTCCGATAATGGTAATTTTAGGTCTCTTCATCTATTCTCCTCCTTTTAGGGGTTGATATCCTTGATAATTTTGATCACCCTCTGCAGGTCGGCGGGGGTGTCCACCTCCACCGAGTCGTGTTCGGTCAGGACCACCTGAATGGTGTAGCCGTATTCAAGGGCCCGCAACTGTTCGAGTTTTTCAAAATATTCCCATTCCCCCTCCGGCAGGCCCACGAAAGTGAGCAAAAACCCCTTACGATAGGCGTAAAAGCCCAGGTGCTTGTAATAGGTGGGGGCGCCGCCGCCGGGATCACGCTGGAAGGGAATCGGGGCCCGGGAGAAATAGAGGGCCCGCCCGTGACGATCAAAAACCGTTTTGACATGGTTGGGATCGTTGATTTCTTCGGGCCGGATAATGCGATAGATCAGGGTGGCCATGGGCAGAGCGGGATCGGCCAGCAGAGGCCCGGCTACCTGCTCGACCACCTCGGGAGCGAACAGGGGCTGATCGCCCTGGATATTGACCACCACATCCTGTTCATCGATTTCCATGACGGTCGCCGCTTCGGCCAGACGATCAGTTCCGGAAACGTGATCGCTGCGGGTCATCACCGCCTCGCCGCCGAAAGCGCGGACACAGGCGGCGATCCGCTCATCATCGGTGGCCACCGCCACTCGGGAAAGCAACGGCACCGCCTGAGCCCGCTCATAAACCTGCTGAATCATCGGCTTGCCGTTGATCAGGGCCAGCGGCTTGCCTTCAAAACGGTTGGAATGATAGCGGGCCGGAATGATGGCCACCACTTTGGCCTGTTTTTTCGCTGCGGAATCCATTATCGTTTTTCCTGTGCAGAAGAATTGGCCCCCGACCAAAGATAAAATCGCCGTGCTGGCGACCGACCCGGCCCTGGCCGCCGCAGCCACCCAGCTTGCTCAGCGCCTGGGCCTGCCCCTGGCTGATCCGGCCAGGCCGCCGCCCCCATTTTTGCTGCAACTGACGCCGGAGCGGCTGCAACTCTGCCAGACCGGCCCCGGGACCCCGGGACCGGTCTGCGTCGATCTTGCCAGCCCCGGCCTGAGCCACCGCCGCAAACGCGGGGGCGGCCGCCGGCAAAGCCTGGCCCGGGCGGTGGGAATCAAGGGCCGGCAAGCACCCACCGTCATCGATGCCACCGCCGGCCTGGGCCGGGATGCCTTCATCATGGCGGATCTGGGCTGCCAGGTCAGGCTCATTGAACGATCTCCGCTGATTCACGCCCTGCTGGCCGATGGCCTGCGCCGGGCCCAGGCCGATCCCGGCCTGGCCGCATGGGTCGGCCGACGGCTCCAACTTAGCCTGGGGGAGGCCGGGGCCATTCTGGCCGGGCTGACTGTTCCCGCCGCCGACGTGATCTATCTAGATCCCATGTTCCCGGAACGCAGCAAGAGCTCCCTGGTCAAAAAGGAGCTCCGCCTCCTGCGTCAGCTGGCCGGCGACGACGATGACGCCGATCTGCTCCTGGAGCAGGCGCTGGCCAAAGCCGGAGAGCGGGTGGTGGTCAAAAGACCCCGCCTGGCTCCCTTTCTCGCCGGCCGGCCTCCCAGTTTTTCCCTCAAGGGCAAAAGCAGCCGCTTTGATATTTACCTGATCAGCAAGCAGCCTTGACGGCTTTGCCGATCTGCTCCAGGCGCTCGGGGCTCAATTTGACCGGCACCGGGTAAACCAGCAGCCGATCCAGCAGGGCCGCCGAACGGGGCAAAGCGGCGGGGTCGTAATGGACCCGGCGCCGGCCGCCGGCTTCCTCGAAGGGCCAGCCGGAGCGGGCCAGGGTGGAGCCGGCCAGGAGATGCTCCCACTTGGGATAGTAGTGCCAGGTGTTGTTGGCAAAATAAACCGCTCCGGCTCCGTTTTGGCCCAGGATTTCATTGACCCGCCGGGCTTCGGCGGCATCGGGCAGGAAAAAGGCCAAAAACGATGCATTGTCGCCGGCCGGATCGATTACGGTGCGGAAGCTCACCCCGGGCAGCTGCCCGACCAGCTCGCGCAGGGCCTCCTTGTTGCGGCGCTGGGCGGCAATGATCCCGTCCAGCTTGGCCAGCTGGGCCAGGCCGATGGCTCCCTGGAGTTCCATCATCCGGAAATTGAAGCCGATAAAGCTGCGCCCCTCGCCGCCGCGGCCGCCGGGATTGGCCACGTGATCGTGGCCGTGGTCATGATACTCGCTCATCTTGCGCCAGAGATCTTCATCATCGGTGATGATCATCCCGCCCTCGCCGGTGGTCATGGTCTTGACCGGGTCAAAGGAAAAGGTGCCGCAAAGGCCGAAGGAGCCGCATTTACGGCCCTTGATGCCGGCCCCCGGGGCCTGGGCGGTGTCCTCCAGGACGGGGATGCCATGCCGGTCGGCAATGGCCTTAATTTCGGCAATCCGGGCCGGCACTCCCATCATGTGGACCGGGATGATCGCCTTGGTCCTGGCGGTGATCTTCCCCTCCAGGTCAGCCGGATCCAGGTTCAGGGTATCATCGACCTCGGCAAAAACCGGGATAGCCCCGACATCGAAAATCGCCTCCCAGGTGGCGACAAAAGTGAAGCCCTGGGTGATAACCTCATCGCCCGGCCCCACCCCCATGGCGGTCAGGGCCACCTTGAGGGCCGCCGTGCCGGAGGTCACCGCCTGGGCGTGCGCCACTCCGCAGTAACGGGCGAACTCTTCCTCGAACTGGCGGACCTTGTAAATGCCGCGTCGTTCGTTGGGAAATTCGTAGCGAAAAAGAACCCCGGTATCCAGGACCTCGCCGATCTCTTTTTTTTCTTCCTCACCAAAAACTTCAAAACCAGGCATATGTCCTCCACTTGCTGAGTAATCATCCCGAAGCCGGTAACGGCAACCCCTGCCCCTTATTGGCTTGAACTTGCTGTTATTCCCAACCGTTCATCGCTTCCTCGTAAATCGCCTCCACCTCTTCGCGGCTCGGCCGGCGCGGATTGTTGGCCACCGGACGGGCCACCGTCAAGGCGATTTTGGCCATTTCGGGGATGTCTTCCCGGGGTATTCCCAACTCCTGCAGGTTCTTGGGGATTCCCACGTCGTCGTTGAGACGCCAGACCGCCTCCACCGCTGCTTCGGCCGCCTCCCGCAAGGTCATGCCGCTCACGTCGACACCGAACATTTCCGCCAGGGTACTGAATCGCTCCGGCGCCCCGATCAGATTATAGGCCATTACATAGGGCAGCAGGACGGCGTTGGCCAGTCCGTGGGGGATCTTGTGCATCCCGCCCAGGGGATAAGCCATGGCGTGCACCAGGCCGACTCCGGCGGTGGCCAAGGCCTTGCCCGCCAGCAGGCTGCCGAGCAGCATGGCGGAACGGGCTTCGATATTGCCTCCGTTGGCATAAGCTTTGCCCAGGTTGGAGGCGATCAGGTCGATGGCCTCCAAGGCGTACATATCGGAGATGGTATGGGCCTGGGTGGAAACATAAGCCTCCAGGGCGTGAGTCAGGGCATCGATGCCGGTGGTGGCGGTGACATGGGGCGGAATGCTCAGGGTGAGGGCCGGGTCGAGGATGGCGGCATCGGGATAGAGGGGGTCTCCGTTCATCCCCGCCTTGGAGCCGGTTTTTTCGTTGATGAAAACGGCGGTAAAGGTAACCTCCGCCCCGGTCCCGGCGGTGGTGGGGATCATGATCTTGGGTACTCCATTCTTGGCGATTTTACCTAAGCCGATATAGTCCTCGGCCTTACCGCCATTGGTCAGCAGGATACTCACCGCCTTGGCGATATCCATGGCTGAACCGCCGCCGACTCCGACCACGCAGTCGCACTTCCCTTTCCTGGCCAGCTTGGCTCCGTTGTCGGCCAGCTTAAGGCCGGGTTCCGGGTCTACCCGGTCATAAACGGTGAAGGGAATCTTATCGGCAGCCAGGGAAGCGCTGACCGGCTCCAGCAGCCCGGCGGCCACCACCCCGGGATCAATAACCAGAAACACCCGGCTTCCCCCCAGTTCGCGGACCAGGGCGGCCAGGTCATTTACGGTATTGAACCCGAAACGAATCCGGGTCGGCTGGGTTACGGTGAAGGCTTGTCCGTTCATAATATTATCCTTTGGTTGTTAACTTTTATTAATCGGGAGCGTCCCGGCCTTGCAGATCAAGCGGCGCCAAAATCCGGCCTGGGAATTTCTCCCTCTCTTACCGGATGTCATCGAAGGAGCCTGGCGGCGACCTGCCCGGCCACCGGTTTACCTTTTTTGATTTGCAAAAGCCGGACCGGCTGTTAGTCTTGTGGCCAGGCCAACCCCTGGCTGTCTGCCTAAAAACGGCAATTCTACCGCAGCTTATCAAGGAATACACGCAAAAGATGCAGATGGATATCAGCAGATCGGAAAAAAAGCGGCAAGCTGTGCGGGTGGAAAAACTGGCCGGAGAACTCGCCGATCTTTCCCCGACCGAAATTAGAAAACTGCCGGTGGATGATTTTCTCAAACAGGAAATCCTGGCCCTTCTGAAGCTCCAGGCCGGCGCCCGCAAGCGCCAGATCAAGTTCATTGCCAAGGAACTGCGCGAGCATGAACAGATGTATCACGACCTGAGCGCTTACCTGGCTCAACGCAAGGGATCAAGAATCAGAGAGAAGGACCAGTTCCATGAACTGGAAAACCTGCGCCAGGCCATCATCACCGACGCCATCTCCGCCCTGGAAGAGGCCCGCGCCCAGGATCTTCCCCTTCCCGCTGACTGGCCCAGCCCAAGCCTGGAACAGGTCGCCCTCCTCTTCCCCACCTTGGATCTCGAAAATATCCGGGTTTTGGCCAGCCGCTTCGCCCGCACCCGTAAAATCGCCCACAGTCGTGAAATTTTCCGCCAACTGAAAAGTGCCAGGGAGCGGAAAGAGTATCAAGATCTTGTCCCGCCAGATGCAGCGAAGCAAGCCGGCCCCGCCGGCGATTAAAGCCGGCACGGCGGCGAACCATCGAAAAAAGGACCGTCCGGTCAACACCATAGTAACCGCCCCGGCCATGCAGCTTGGTTACACCCAGGCCCTTCCGGGCGGCGTGATCCTTGGCAAATCCAGCCAGCGTTCGGAGCGGAATGGTCGGGTGGAGGCAATGCGCCACCAGGGCTGCCCCGGTCAGTCCGGCGGCGAAGACGCCCCTGCCCCATCATAATGCTTTTGACCGCAATGGCGCAGGTGGCGCTGCCCAAGGCAAGCAGCATGGTCTGGCGATCCAGTCGATCAGAAGTATATTTTCATGGCTCCCCTCTTACTCAACTCTCAATTGAGCCGAAAATGCCGAAGTGGCCGGGCCGGCACTGCTTTACCACGCTTCCGGCGGGAAAGCTGGCTGAGAATACAGGTAAGACGTCGGGGCACCTGTTTAATTCAGGAAGTAAAGGCTTGCTCGCCCTGCGCCAGCACCGTCTCCCAGTTGCGGAACTCCTGGTAGCGGTCGAGGCGCACCGGGTAGTCCCAGGAGCCGGTATTGTGGACGATCCGGCCGCCGAATCCGATCTTAAACCGGTACATGCCGTGGAAGAAGTGGTCCGGATCATTGCCGGGCGAGATTGCCCCCATATCGTAGGTGTGGCAACCCCGGGAGCGGGCGTAGCACATCGCCTGCCAATGTAGAGCATAAGAGGCCATCAGATCCCGGCTATGGTTGGCTGAGGCACCATGGAGAAAGAGCGCCCTCTGTTCGGAAAGGACGAGGATCGCCCCGGCCAGGGGATCGCCCTTGTAGCTGGCCAACAGTAGCAATACCTCCGGATCGGTCAGCAGGTCCCGTTCGGCGTCGAACAGAGCGGTAAAGTAGTGGTACTCGCTCATCATGAATCCGTTGCGCTTGGCGGTCTGGCCGTAGAGCCGATAAAAGACGGGCAACTGTTCCACCGGGGCGATTTCCACGCCCACTCCCTTCCGTTCCGCCAGGCGGATGTTATATCGCGTCTTCGCTTTCATGCGAGCGAGCAGTTGCTCTTCGGCGCTGTCCAGGTCAATCACGCAGGAATTAGCCACGGTCACGTCCAGCGGAGCCTTGCGCAGGTTCCAGCGCCGGGTGCCGAAATTCATGCGCATTTCCCTGACCCGGGAAGAGGGTAAATCGTACCAGTTCTGCTGGGGCCTCTCGCCGGCGTAAGGGGATTCCCACGGCAGGTCGTAACGGATGAAAGTTAGGTCGCCGTCGATCTGGTCGACCACCGATTCGGACAATGCTTCCAGAAAGGGGCCATACTCATCCTGCGGCGGCGCGAACTCCGGCCCTTGGGGGACATAGGCAGCCACGGTATTTGGGCCGAATGGCTTGACGATCAAAAGCATGTCGCGGGCCAGCGGTGAGTCGTCGATCTCGAAGGCGTAGGTCTTCCAGCCTTGGCGAGATTTCACCTCCCCCCAATACCTGCTTTGAAAGAGGATACCGGTCTGATACAGTTCACGGGGCTGTTTCGGCGTGAGAGTCAGGTGCACAGCGTTTTCTCCTTGGGTGTTGCCTGTGGTGCGGACACAGGTTGTCAGTTATGCTGACGGGACAAAAAAAAGTGCCGACCCCCCAAAAGGGGCCGGCATGACCTGCACATGCTTTTTAGCAAATTCCGTGCCGGACAGCCTGAGCGGCGGCCGCTGTGCACCGGGCCCAAAAGCTCCCTCGCCGCGAGACGCACTCCGACGCGGGATTAGGCCCGGCGGCCAGCCGCACGCCGACCGCTGATCAGGCCATTTGCCGGGCGAAGGGGCAGGCAAAAAAGCGGGGCGTTTTCCCCCGACGGCCGGTTTCTCCCCACTCCGAAGCCATCCGTCTACTCGCATATAAATGGAGGAACGGTGCCATGCAGGCACAGGCCTTTCTCGAGGAACGGGCTAAACTGATCGAGCGCAACAAGGAGCTCTCCTGCCTCTACGAGATCGCCAAGATCGTCGCCCACAGTGAAACCTCCTTTGCTGAGGTGCTGCAGGCCATCGTCGCCATGCTGCCCTCGGCCTTCCACCACCCAGATCGGGTGTGCGCCCGCATCGTTGTGGACGGGCAGGTGTTTCAGAGCGAGGGTTTCGCCGACTCACCCCATATGCTGCGCGCGGACCTGCGCATGCAGGAACGGTCCCGCGGCGTCATCGAGGTCTTCTTCCGGTGGCGGGAAGGTGCCGCTATCGGCGACCCCTTCTTTCCCGAAGAACGAAAATTGCTTCAGGCCATCGCCGGCCAGGTGAGCTTGATGATCGGTAACCGCCTGGCCAACGAGCATCGCGCCCAACTGGAGAGCCAGTTGCGCCATGCCGACCGTCTCGCCAAGGTGGGTCAGCTGACCGCCGGGGTGGCCCACGAACTGAACGAGCCGCTGGCCGCCATCCTCGGGTTCGCGCAACTGGCGGCAAAAAAGATCGAATCACCCGAACAGGCGAGCCGCTATCTGGACAGGATCATCCACTCCTGCCTGCACGCCCGGGAAATCATCCGTAAGATGATGCTGTTCAGCAGCCCCGGGGTGCCCCGCACCCGCCGGGTAGATCTGAACCATTTACTGACGGAGGGACTGTCGTTCATCGAGCCGCGCTTTACTCGGACATCAATCCGCTTCGTGACCGAATTATCTCCGGACCTGCCGCCAGTTGAGGCGGACAGCGCGCAGATCACCCAGGTGCTCGTCAACCTGGTGATCAACGCCATTCACGCCATGGCTGACGGCGGCACACTCACCCTACGCACCGAGGGTGGCGGGGGTGAGGTGCGGATGATCGTCGCGGACACCGGCATCGGCATGGATGCGGCTACCCTGGAGCAGATCTTTCTGCCGTTCTTCACCACCAAGGACGTGGACCACGGCACCGGCTTGGGGCTGTCGGTGGTGCACGGTATCGTCACCGGCCATGGCGGCAGCATTGACGTGCAGAGTAGCCCGGGCCGGGGCACGACCTGCACCATCACCTTTCCGGTCTGCACCAATGATGTATCTTGAGCCGTAGTCAGAGCGGACAACGCAACCGGATCAGGCAAGACCGTATCGGTGGCTTTGTCTCGACAACTGGGGTTGAGGAGGAGTCTATGTGGGAAAGTGAAAGAGAGACCAGCGATGCTGCGGTTGCGGGCAGCTACCGAATCCTCGTGGTCGACGACGCCGAGGACGTGCGCGAGGTGATCCAGACCAACCTGAAGGACCAGGGCTACTTGGTGGAGACCTGCGCCGGCGTCGAGGAGGCGCTGCGGATTCTGGCCGTATCCGCCTTTGACGTGATTATTACCGATCTGCGCATGCCCCGGGCCAGCGGCCTGGAGCTGATCCGCCATGTGCGCGATAACCTGGAGGACGTCGAGATCATTATGATCACCGGCTACCCGTCCATCGCTGGCGCGGTGGAGGCGGTGAAGACCGGGGCCGAACACTACCTGGCCAAGCCCTTTACCGAGCGGGAATTGGTCGAGGCGGTGTACGCCGTAGTCAACAAGCTAGCCCGCCGGCGGTTGGCCCACGGACCGGCGGCGGTAGATGGCGCCCACGGCATTGTTGGCGCCTCGGAGGTCATGCAGCGGGTGTTCCGGCTGATCGACCGGGCCGGCGCCACAGCGGCCACGGTGCTTATTTCCGGAGAAAGCGGCACCGGCAAGGAACTGGTCGCCCGCGCCATCCACTACGCCGGCGCGCGCAGGGCCGCGCCTTTCGTGTCGGTCAACTGCACCGCAATTCCAGAAAACCTCATCGAAAGCGAGCTGTTCGGCTATATCAAGGGGGCCTTCACCGGCGCGGCCGTTTCTCGGCGCGGCTTCTTTGAAATGGCCGGCGGCGGCACCCTGTTTCTTGACGAGATCGGAGATGCCAGCCTGGCCATGCAGGCAAAGTTGCTCCGCGCCATCCAGGAAAAGACCATCTACAAAGTGGGCTCCAGCCGGCCAGTGAGGGTCGACACCCGGCTGATCTGTGCTACCAATAAGGATCTGCCACAGCTCATTGCCCGGGGATTATTCCGCGAAGACCTCTACTTTCGTATCAATGTCATCGACATCCCCCTACCGCCCCTGTGTGAGCGAGGCGATGACCTGCTGCTACTGGTCAACCATTTTCGCGCGAAATACTCCCGTGAGCTCAGACGGCCGGCACCCTTGTTCAGCGTTGAGGCACTGAAACGGCTGACAGGGTACCATTGGCCCGGAAATGTGCGCGAACTTGAGAACCTCGTGCAGAAACTGGTACTCATGGTCGAAGGGGAGCAAATCGGCCCGGCAGACCTTCCGGCGGCAATGCGGTCCGCACTCAGTGTACCCAGGCGGCTTGACCGCAGCCTGGCGGAATGCGAAGCCGAGTATATTCGCGAGGTGTTGGCCAGCGTGGGCGGCAACAAGACCCGGGCGGCGGCCATCCTCGGCATCGACCGCAAGACCCTGCGGGAGAAGATCGGCAAGCGGCCCTAAGCCCGACAACCCGAGGTTGGCCGTAGCAAACGATAACGTAAAATATTTTTCGCTTTTTTAGTAA
>NZ_JBIPKI010000055.1:0-13036 GCF_044068515.1 Desulfurivibrio nitratireducens | reverse complement strand
TAATGACATAGTCGGTGGCGCCCAGGCGCTTGAGTTCGAAGACGACCGCGTCGCCCGCTTGCAGCCCTTCGGCCAGGGCCGGGTCGGCCAGGTCGAGGTCCATGGTCATGGCCGGCCAGTTGAGAGCCGGGATCGGTTCGTGGTCGAGGGTAATGCTTTTGCCGGCCGGGTCGATGGCGGTTACCACCCCGTTGGCCGTGACCACCTGGGCCTGGTCGGCCGCCGGCGGGTTGCTCTTGCCGTGGCCCCCGTGCCCGTGGCTGGCGGCCAGGGCGGTGGCGGAAAGGGCGAAGACGAGGCTGGTTGCGGCGATGATGCTGATGATGGTTTTCTGCATGATGTGCTCCTTTGAATTAAGAGGTTTGGCGTTTTTTCCAGAGGAAAAAGACCGAGGGTAAGACCACCAGGGTAAGAATGGTGGCGCTGATCATTCCGCCCACCATGGGGGCGGCAATTCGACGCATTACTTCCGAACCGGTACCGGTGCTGAGCATGACCGGCAGCAGGCCGATGATGATGGTGGCCACGGTCATGATCTTGGGCCGCACCCGCAGCAGGGCTCCTTCCACCACCGCTTCCAGCAGGTTGGCGACGCTGAAGGGCCGGCCGGCGGCGGCGGCCAGTTCCCGGTGCTTTTTCAGGGCCTGATCCAGGTAAACCAGCATCACCACCCCGGTTTCGGCGGCCACCCCGGCCAGGGCGATGAAGCCCACGCTGACCGCGATGGAGAGGTTGTAGTCCAGCAGGTAGAGCAGCCAGAAGCCCCCCACCAGGGAAAGCGGCAGGGTGGCCATGATCAGCACCGCCTCGCCCATCCGGCCGAAGCTCAGATAGAGAAAGAGCATGATGATGACCAGGGTCAGGGGCACCACCACCTTGAGGCGCTCATTGGCCCGCTCCAGGTGTTCGTACTGGCCCGACCAGCCGATGGAATAGCCGGGGGGGATCTCCACGTAGCGGGCCACGGCGTCGCGGGCCTCGGCGACGTAGCCGCCCAGGTCGCGGCCCTGGATATCGACGTAGGTCCAGCCGCTGAGGCGGGCGTTTTCGCTGCGGATCATCGGCGGGCCGTCGGTGATGGCCACCGTCGCCACCTGCTCCAGGGCCACCCAGGCGCCGCTGGGGGTGGCCAGGGGGAGCTGCTGCAGGTGCTCCAGGGAATCGCGCAGGTCGCGGGGGTAACGGAGGTTGATGGGGTAACGCTCGAGCCCTTCCACGGTGGTGCCGATGTTCATGCCGCCCACCGCGGTGCGGATCACCTCGTGGACATCGGCCACGTTGAGGCCGTAGCGGGCCGCCATGGGCCGATTGACCTCGACCTCGATATAGCGGCCGCCGGTGACCCGTTCCGAGTAGACCGACGAAGTGCCCGGCACCCCCTTGATCACCTCCTCGATCCGCTCGCCGATCTTCTGGATCACCGCCAGGTCGGCCCCGGCCACCTTGATCCCCACCGGGGTGCGGATCCCGGTGGCCAGCATGTCGATCCGGGTGCGGATCGGCATCACCCAGGCATTGGTGACCCCGGGCAGTTGCACCGCTTCATCCAGTTCGCGGATCAGCTTTGCGGTGGTCATGCCGGGCCGCCACTGGTCGCGGGGTTTCAGTTGAATGGTGGTTTCCAGCATGGTCAGGGGGGCCGGATCGGTGGCGGTCTCGGCCCGGCCGGTCTTGCCGAAGACGGTGTGGACTTCGGGCACCGTCTTGATCAGGCGGTCGGTCTGCTGCAGCAGCTCGGCGGCCTTGCCGGCCGAAAGCCCCGGCAGGGTGGTGGGCATGTACATCAGGTCGCCCTCGTCCAGGTCGGGCATGAACTCCGAGCCCAGCCGGGTGGCCGGATAGAGCATGCTGAGGGCGGCCACGATGGTCAGCAGGACAATGGTTTTGGGGTAGGCCAGGGCCACCCGGATCACCGGCCGGTAGGCGGCGACCAGCATCCGGTTGGCGGGGTTTTTATGCTCGGGGATGATCCGGCCCCGGATGAAGTAGCCCATCAGCACCGGTACCAGGGTGATGGCCAGGCCGGCCGCCACCGCCATGGCGTAGGTCTTGGTGAAGGCCAGAGGCGAAAACATCCGCCCTTCCTGAGCCTCCAGGGTGAAGACCGGCAGAAAGCTGATGGTGATGATCAGCAGGGCGAAAAAGAGGGCCGGGCCGACTTCCAGGGAGGCCCGCTCGATGACGGCCCAGTGCTCGGCGGAGTTGGCCGGCTTGCGGCGCTCCAGGTGCTTGTGGACGTTTTCGATCATCACGATGGCGGCGTCCACCATGGCCCCGATGGCGATGGCGATCCCCCCCAGGGACATGATGTTGGCGTTGATCCCCTGCAGGTTCATGATCACGAAGGCGCCCAGCACCCCCAGGGGCAGGCTGATGGCGATGACCAGCGACGAGCGCAGGTGGAGGAGAAAGAGCAGGCAGACCAGGACCACCACGATCAGTTCCTTGATCAGGGTGTCCTTGAGGTTGGCCACCGCCCGCTCGATGACCCCCGAGCGGTCATAGGTTTCGACGATTTCCACCCCGGCGGGCAGGCCGGGCCGGATTTCCGCCAGCTTGCTCTTGACCCGTTCGATGACGGCCCGGGCGTTCTCGCCGGAGCGCATCACCACGATGCCGCCCACCACCTCCCCCAAGCCGTCCAGTTCGGCGATGCCGCGGCGCATCTGGGGGCCGGTGCTGATTTCGGCCACCTCGCCCAGCAGCAGGGGCGAGCCGGTGGGCCCGACCTTGACGGGAATCCGGCGCAGGTCGTCGAGGTTTTCGATATAGCCCTTGGCCCGGATCATATATTCGGCTTCCGCCATTTCAATGGCCGAACCGCCGCTTTCCAGGTTGGCCCGCCGGACCGCGTTGGCGATGTCGTTGGTGCTCAGGCCGTAAGAGCGGAGCCGGTGGGGATCGACCACGATTTGGTACTGGCGGACCATGCCGCCCACGGTGGCCACTTCCGAGACTCCCGCCACCGTCTGCAGTTCGTACTTGAGGAACCAGTCCTGGATGCCGCGCAACTGGCCGAGGTCATGGTTGCCGCTGCGATCCACCAGGGCGTACTGGTAGACCCAGCCCACCCCGGTGGCGTCGGGGCCCAGGGCCGGAGTAGCCCCTTCCGGCAGGCTGCCCGCCGCCTGGCTGAGGTATTCCAGGACCCGGGCCCGGGCCCAGTAGAGATCGGTGCCGTCCTCGAAGATCACGTAGATGTAGGAATCGCCGAACATCGAGTAGCCCCGCACCGCGGTGGCCTTGGGCACCGCCAAGAGGGCGCTGGAGAGGGGATAGGTCACCTGCTGCTCCACCACCTGGGGGGACTGGCCGGGATAGGTGGTCTTGATGATGACCTGGACGTCGGAGAGGTCGGGGATGGCGTCCAGGGGGGTTCGCTGCAGGGAATAGAAACCCCAGAGAGCCAGGAAAACGCTGGCCAGCAGCACCAGCAGGCGGTTGGCCAGAGACCAGCGGATGATGGCGATGATCATGGCCGAACCTCTGCGCCGTTTACCCGCAGGGCCACGATCCGGAAGGTCACGGGATCGAGCTGCTCCAGGGCGAAGTGAAAGGGCATCCCCGGCTCAAGGCGGGCGGGGACGGCCAGGCCCGGGGCCAGTTCCAGGTCCATGGTCATGGCCGGCCAGCCCAGCTCGGGAATGGGCTGGTGGCTGAGGTTGATGGCGGTGGGCGAGCGGCCGGGCCCGTTGTAGATCCCTTCGCTCCAGACTTCCTGGCCGGGCTCCGGCTCGGCCAGGGGCTCCAGCCGGGTCAGGGAGGCCCGCAGGCTGCTTTCCGAGTCGATCAGAAACTGGGCCGAAACCACCACCTCGTCGCCGGGGTTGAGGCCTGCCAGGATTTCGACCCGGTCGTCGCTGATGGTTCCCGCCCGCACTTCCACCGCTTCGAAACGGCCCTCGGGGCGGGCCAGGATTACCCGCTGGCTGTTGCCGCTGCGGATCAGGGCTTCATTGGGGATCAGCAGCACCTCGCGGCGGGGTTCGCCGAAGATTCGGACCCGGGTGAACATGTCGGGTTTGAGCTGGCGGCCGGGATTGGCGAAGCTCAGGCGGGCCTGGAGCGCCCGGCTGCGGGGATCCAGGGAGGGATAGACGAAATCCACCACTCCTTCCAGGGTCTCGCCCCCGGCCTGGTCCAGGTGCAGCAGGGCCCGCTGGCCCACCCGGACCAGGGGAGCCTGGTGCTCGAAAACCTCCACCCGGGCCCAGACCCGGCCGAGATTGGCGATGGTCATGATGTCCATGCCCGGGCTCACGAACATGCCTTCCCGGATCGCCAGTTCGCTGAGCACCCCGTCCTGGCGGGCGAAAACGGGCACCAACTGGCGCACCCGGCCGTCGCGTTCGAGCTGTTCGATGGTCTGGGGGTTGAGGCCCAGGGCGGCCAGGCGCCGGCGGGAAGCTTCGCGGATGGCGGGCTGGTTCATGGCCAGGGTGCGCAGAAATTCCTCCTGGGCGTTGACCAGGGTGGGGGAATAGAGTTCGAAGAGCAGCTCGCCCTGGCGGATCTCCTGGCCCAGGCTGCGGGCCGCCAGCCGTTCCACCCAGCCTTCAGTGCGGACATGGACGTGGATCAGCCGGGTTTCGTCATAGTCGATGAAGCCCACCGCCTCCACCGCCGGTTCGATGGTGCCGAGGCTGGCCACGGCGGTGCGCACCCCCAGGCTCTGGGCGGTTTCCGGGGCGATGCGGACCCCCGCCCCGTCGCCGTTGTCGGCGTAGATGGGGATGTAGTCCATCCCCATCTCATCCTTGCGGGGCTCCTCGGAGGTCACCCGGGGGTTGTGGGGATGGCGGTAGTAGAGAACTTCCCGGGCGGCCTCGGTGCCGACGGCCGCTTCGTGGCCGTTGTGGCCGGGGACTTGAACCCGGCCGGAGAGCGCCGCGGTCAGGCCCGCCCCCAGGGCGAAGGCCAGGATGATGCCGGCAAGATATTTAACGCGCATGGTTGGTTCCTTCCGGGATGCCCCGAACTGGTTGAATTATGGGTAACCGCTCAGCAGCACCGCATCTTGCGGCGATCGGCCCGGCTTGCGTACTGATGTACGCGGCACCGGTCCGCTTGCCGCAACCTGCGGTACTGCTGAACGGTTACAATTATGGCAGGGTTTAGCCCAAGATCCTTCAAAGTCATTGGCTGTGGCCTTCGTTCAGGTTCGACTTTGACTTTGCCATGAGAGTTGCGCCGACTACGGTTTCCAGGACGGCGAGCTGGGTCTGATGGCGGGCGATCGCTTCCAGCTCCTCGCGCTGGAAGTTGAACAGGGCCATCTGGCTGTCGAGGACGTTCATGAAATCGGTGGTGCCCGAGTGGTAGGAGGCCAGGGCCGCCCCGGCGGCGTGTTCGGCCCGGGGAATGATGTCGGCGCGGTAGAGTTCGGCCAGGCGCCGGCTGCTGTCCAACTGGCTCAGGGCCTCGCCGATTCCCCGGCTGACTTGGTTGCGGGCCCGCTCCTGTTCCGCCCGGGCCTGGCGGATTTCGGCCTCGGCCTCGGCGGCCCTGGCGTGGCGCTGATCCCGGCGGATCGGCAGATTGAAGGTGATCCCGGCCGTGTACATATCGTTGCCGGGGTCGCCCATGGCCGGCTCCCGCTGCATGTATTCCAGCGAGAAGGTGAAATCGGGGTAAAAATCCCGCTCGGCCAGCCGGCGCTGGGCGGCGGCCTTCTGCTCCCGGGCCGCCAGTTGCTGGAACAGGGGCCGGCCGGCGGCCTGCTCCTCCAGTTGTGCCCCCGTCAGGGCCAGGGGGGTCAGTTCCAGGGGGGCGGCCGGGTGGATGGGGGTGTCGACGGGCCGGGCCCGCAAAGTGTTTAAGGCGACTTCCAGGCTGCGGCGGCGCTGCTGGAGAAAAATCTCCATTTCCTCCATTTTCGCCCGTTCCACCTGGGCCTTGAGGACATCCTGGAGCAGGCCGCGGCCGACCTCGTAAAGGCTGGTGCTCTGCGCGCTCAGGTCATCGAGGACGGCAATGTTGCGGGCCACGATGGCCAGGGCCCGGTCGACGAAAAGCAGCTGGTACCAGGTTTCCTTGACCAGGCCGCTCAATTCCAGGGTCCGTTCCTCCACTGCCAGGCGGGCGGCTTCGGCGTCATGGCGGGCCGCTTCCCGCCGCAGCTCGCGTTTGCCGAAGAAGGGCACCATCTGGCTGATGCCGATCACCTTGGAACTCATGGAGTCGCGGTCAAAAGCGAGGGGATCGCGGATCAGCAGGTTCTGGAACTGGAGCATCAGCATCGGGTCTTCCAGGGTGCCGGCCTGCCTTACCCGTTCGCTGTAGGCCTGCCAGCGGGCCTGGTCCGCGTCCAGTTGCGGGTTGTGAGCCAGGGCTTCGGCCACCAGCTGCTCCAGGCTCTGGTCGGCCGGGGCTGGTGGGGGAGATGCCTGGGGCGCGGTCAGTGGGCCGAGCAGAACGGCGAGGGCGAGCAAGAGGGCGAAAATTTTGGACATGGCTTAAAGCTCCTTGGTTCGAGGGCGCGGATCCGGGATGCAGGCGCCGGGCGACGGAAGGAAGAGCAATAAGCATGCCGAATGGCGGGTGAATTGTATATCGGATTGAATAATCGTTGATATTAGCCTGAAAGAGCGGAAGACCCGGGCCGGCCCCCAGCAGGAGCGTAGGGAGAAATGGAGAATATTCTTCAGTGCATTGAAGAATATTCTCCAAAAAATGGTAACTGTTCAGCAGCACCCCATCTTGCGGCGATCAGATCGGCTTGAGTACCCGGTGTACGCTACGCCGATCTGCTTACCGCAAGATGGGGTACTGCTGAACAGTTACTCCGCAGGTGAGCTGGATAGTTAAAAAAAATGAGGGGGAGGTGGGGGCAGGACGCTGGAGCCGCTCGGCCGGTCAGTTGAGGTCGAATTTTTCCAGGCGGTAGATCAGGACGTGGCGGGGGAGGCGGAGCAGGCGGGCCGCCTGGGAGCGGTTGCCGCCGCTGCGGGCCAGGGCTTTCCTGATCAGCTCCTTTTCCACTTCCTCCAGGGAAAGACCATCGGGCGGCAGTTCGGGCAGCCAGGCGGAGTCGGCCGCCCCGGCGGGGGCGGGCAATTGCAGGTCGGCGGGGCCGATCTCGGTCCCGCGCCGGAGAATGACCGAGCGCTCCACCAGGTTGCCCAGCTCGCGGATATTGCCGGGCCAGGGATAGTCGGCCAGCCGGGCCAGGGCTGCCGGGCTGAAGCGGACTTCGGCCGGGGCGCCGATCCGCTTCAGGAAATGGTCGACCAGGGCCGGGATATCCTCGCGCCGCTGGCGCAGGGGGGGAATCTCGAGCAGAATCACCCCCAGGCGGTAAAAAAGATCTTCCCGGAAGCGGCCGGCGGCGATTTCGGCCTGGATATCGCGATTGGTGGCGGCGATCAGGCGGACATCGATCTTTTCCCGCCGGTCGGAGCCCACCGGCTCCACCTCCCTCTCCTGGATCACCCGCAGCAGCTTGGCCTGCAGCTCCGGAGGCAACTCCCCGATTTCATCCAGGAAAATGGTGCCGCCGGCCGCGCTTTGAAAACGGCCCCGGCGGTTGGCCACCGCCCCGGTGAAGGCCCCGCGGACATGGCCGAAGAGTTCGCTTTCCAGCAGGGTGGGGGGAATGGCGGCGCAGTTCACCGCCACCAGCGGTCCTTCCCGGCGGGGACTGTGGCGGTGGAGCAGGCGGGCCAGCACCTCCTTGCCGGTGCCGGATTCGCCGGTGATCAGCACCGAGGCTTCGCTGTCGGCGGCCCGCCGGGCCATCGCCAGCAGTTCGGCCATGGCCGGGTTGGCGGTTTCCATCCCTTCGGCGCCGCTGAGCCGGTCCACCTCGGCGGCCAGGTCCCGGTTGCGGACCTTGAGGTTGCGCATTTCCAGGGCCTTGCGGCAGGCCAGGCGCAGGGTTTCCCGGTCAAATGGCTTGGTGATGAAGGTGAAGGCCCCTTCCTGCATGGCCCGCACCGCCAGATCGATGGAGCCGAAGGCGGTGATCACGATCACCGGGGTTTCCGGGGCCTGTGCCTTGATGGCGGCCAGCACGGCCAGGCCGTCCAGGTCGCCAAGCTGGATATCGGTGATCACCAGGTCAAAGTTCTCGGCCTTGAACAGCTCCAGGCCCTGGCGGCCGGAGGCGGCCAGCCGGACGGCAAACCCGGCCCCCTCCAGGTTGTGGCCGGTCACCCGGCGCAGGCTCTCGTCATCATCAATCAGTAAAAGCAGGTCGGCCATGAGCGGTCGGGTTCCTCTTGGCGGGGGCGATTAAGGCCCGGTTCTGTAAACGGCCTGGTGTGGCCGCGGCGGTTTTGCCCCGGCAAGCCTGGCCGTTGTCCGTCAGCTTTTCGCAAAAGGGCAGATTTGGCAAGGTTTTTTCTGCCAGATGGTACCAGCGACGGCCAGCGGTCGCGAAGCGGGTCGGGGACTTTGCCAAACCGCTCGCCGCCGGGGCCGCCGCAGGCCGGAGTCGCTGATTTAAGGTAAATTTGGCGGACTGATAATTTATTGACAGAGCCCGCGGCAAGGACGAGAATTGAACTGGCAAAGACGCAGGCTGACGCCGGGGGAGGGGAATGGCCGATGAAGATCAGGGCAGGCAGGCAAATCGTTTATCTCTGGCTGTTGGCGGCGTTGCTGGGCCTTTGGGGATCGGGCTGCGTTGCCAAGGCCCCCCCGCCCCCGGCGGCCTGGCGGGAAACCCCCGCCGAGTTGGGCACGGTGGGAGTGGCGGCGGCTGAGATCGAACCAGAAATCGTTTTTGCCGGCTATGCCCGGGGCAGATTGGCCGGAGCCGGCCGGGGGGCCGGGATAGCAACCCTGGTCTTTTTAGATAGCACCCATAGCAGTGATCCTTTGGCGCTGCTTTTACTGCCGCCCTTCGTGGCGGTGGGTGCGGTCAGCGGGGCGATTTCCGCCGAGCCCCGAAAGGTCGTCGAGGCAGCCGAGGTCGAGGCAAAAAATGCGCTTGCCGCCCTGGGGCTTCAGCAGGCCCTGCAGCGGCGGGTGGTGGAAATCGCCGCTGCAGAAGCGGGTCGCGATATTGTCTCTTTGGGCGGGGATTCCCCGGGTTTGCCCGCTGAAACCGGGACCCCGGCCGGGGCGGAGAGACCGGCGGCGGATACGGTGCTGGAGGTGGCGGTTCTTGAAGCGGGCTCCAAAGAGAGCGGGGGAATCAACGCTCCAGTGGCGCTCTATTTGTTATCCCGGGCCCGGTTGTTAAAGGCTGAGGGGGACGTGCTTCTCTTTGAAAAACGTTACGCCTACAGCAGTGAATCCCGGAAATTCAGCGCCTGGTGCGCCGATGACGCCAGGTTGTTGCGCCTGGCCTATGGCCGGGGAGTCGAGGAGTTGGCCGCCGGGATCGTTGACGACCTGTTTCTTTCCCTGCCGCCGCCCCACGATGGCATCAGCCTGGTTCCCATCTTGTCGCCAGGCCGGTTCGGCCGCTCCAAAAAAGCTTCGCTGCAGCCGGCTCTAGCCTGGGAGCCCTTTCCCCGGCCGGAGGACCAGGCCTGGATTGGTGAGCGGTCGATTGAAAACGTGAGCTACGAACTTCGCGTTTTCCGGTTGGACCAGAAGTCGGGTTCCTATGAATGGATCGTCGGGCTGAAGGGAGTTCCCTCCCCGTCCCACACGCTGGAGACTCCGCTGGCGCCGAAGAGCAAATATCGCTGGCAGGTCCGGAGCCGGTTCGAGCTGAACGGCGAGATCAAGGTGACCCGCTGGAGTGCGCCAGTTGATTTCAAAACCCCCCGCCAGCCTTATAGGCCCGAGTAGTCCGCCGGTCGCCAATTAGGCAGGAGGGAGGTTGACCGGCGCCGTGACTTGGATCAAGCGGAAAAGCCGGCTCGGCATTTTCCGCCGCAGCTCCCGGGGAGGCTCTTGGTGGCGAGGGCAAGGTGAGCGTTTGTCCGGATCACCGCTTACACGCGGCCAAGGGTGTCTTTTCATGACAAGAACAGGGCTCTTGATAATGGTGTGCTGCCTCGCCTGGCAGGGTTTGGCGGCGGTCGCCCAGGCCGAAACCATCCGCTGCGGCAACCGGCTGGTCGGGGTGAATGATCGCCGTTACGAGGTGCTGGCCGCCTGCGGCGAACCGGACCTGGTGATGCCGGCCCGCCTGGAGCTGATTCCCTTTCATGCCCTGCTGCCCTATGAGGAAATCTGGTACTACAACCTCGGCCCCCGCGAGCTTATCCGCCAGCTCCGTTTCCGCCAGGGCCGGCTGGTCGCCATCAATTTCGCCGGCTATGGCTTCTCCCCCGGCTACCCGGGATTATGCCGGCCGGAAGACTTGCGCCGGGGCATGACCCACCTGGAACTGGTCGCCCGCTGCGGCCAACCGGCTGACCGCGTCCAGCGGGTGCGCTGGCTGATGTTCGACCCCTTCCACCCCTTGGGACCCGGCCGGATGGCCCTGGAGGAGGAGTGGTTGTATGATTTCGGCCCGGACCGGCTCTACCGGGTGCTGTTCCTGGTGGATGGCCTGGTGGCCCGCATCGAAACCGGCGGCCCCGGCTTCCGCCGCTAGGGCAATCCAAGGCTGCCGGCCCCAGCGGTTCGGGGGTCAAGGCTTGGATTCGGTAAAAACCGGCGGGAAAGGTTGGTCCGGCAGCGAGACGGTGAAGACGGCGCCGCCGCCGGGGCGGTCGCCCACGCTGAGGGTGCCGCCCAGGCTCTCCACGATCTTGCGGCTGATCAGCAGGCCCAGGCCGGTGCCCTCGGCCTTGGCGGTATAGAAGGCGGTGAAGATTTTCTCCCGGTCGGCCTCCGCGACCCCGGGGCCGTTATCCGCCACCAGCACCCGCCAGCCCTGGCCCTGGCTTTCCACGGTCAGGGAAATTTCCCCTCCCTCGGGAACGGCGTCGATGGCGTTGAGCAGCAGGTTGAGCAACACCTGGGCCAGCGGGTTGGCCGGCACCGCCAGGTCCGCCGCCTGCTCCAGGCCGTGGGTCCGGTAGTTGACCCTTTTTTTGCGCAGGGGATTGGCGACCAGGGCGGCGAGCCGGGCCAGCAGGCGGTCCAGGGGTTCCAGCGGCTCTTCGTTGGCCGCCGGTCGGCCCCGGGAATAACCCAGGACCTTGTCCACCGTGCTGTTGAGCCGGGCCGTTTCCTTGAGCAGAATTTCCACGAACTCGCGCCGTGGGTGGCCGGGGGGAAATTCATCGAGAAAAATTTCCGCCGTTCCCCGGATGGAACTCAAGGGATTTTTGATTTCATGGGCCAGGGAGGCGGAGAGTTGCCCCAGGGCGGAGAGGCGCTGAGCCGCGGCCAGTTGTGTTTCCGCTGCCAGCAACTGGGTGGTTTCCCGGTGAAGCCGCTGGTAGGAGCGCTTCAGTTTTTCCGACAGCCGGCGGTACCGGTCGCGCAGGCGGCGCTCCCGGTCGGCGATTACTCCCACCACCAGGCCGGTGGCGAGATAAAGGGCGATCTCGGTCAGTTCACTGAGATAGGTTTCCAGTCCCTGGCCGAAAAAGTGCCACAAATGGGGAATGAAGGCCAGCGATGAAAGGCCGGCCAGGATCAGCCCGCCCCGCAGCCCGAACCATAAAGCCCCCAGGACAATGGGGAAATAGGTGAGCCGCCGCAGGGTGTCGTGATAGAAATGTAAATGACCGGGGGTGAAATAATGGAGCAGGCCGATGGCCACCACCGCCAGGACCAGCAGCGGGAACCAGTTGATCCCGCCGGGGCCCTGGGATGGCATCCCCTCTCCGGGCGCTTGGGCCTGATCCTGGGGCGGCGGCGGGGAGTTCATCGGCGCCCAGTCCGCCTCATTCCCGTTCCAGGGAACACTTGAGGGGATATTCGTGCTTGCGGGCCAGGCTGTGGACGATGGTCGACTTGGTTTCAGCCACGTCGCGGGGATAGATGCCGGCCACCCCGACGCCATCCTTGTGGACGCTCATCATGATCCGGTTGGCCGTGGCCGGGTCGTGGTTGAAAACGTTCTCCAGCACCATCACCACGAAATCCATCGTGGTGTAATCATCGTTGTGGAGCAGCACCTTGTAAAGCGGGGGCTGCCGCACCTCCTGGCGTTTGCGGGTGACTACGCCGGGATCCTGCTGATCCTGGGAATTTGGGCTCATCGTTTCCTTGCCACTGCTTGCGAGTTCGGGCCGGCCTGGCGGCCGGCGGATCGGGCGGGCCCGAGACAGGCTCCGCTATGGCAGCATGTTAATCAATCAGCTTGAAAATGCAACTCCCTCGGCCCGGCTCCGGGGGTTCCGGCCGGCAAAGAGCAAAGCGCCGAGGATGGCGCTTTCCGGCAGGCCCGAACCCTTCAGGCGGTATTCGGCCTCGAGCAGATCCTCCAGCATGGCCCGCAGGCGGGCCCCGGAGAGCCGGCCGGCCTGGAGAAAAAGCTGATAGAGGGCGTAAGGGTGGCCGGGAAAAGTGCTGGGCCAGGTTTCCCCGGCGGTCGCTCCGGGGCGCTGTTCCCAGTTCTCCCGGACCCGGGGCAGATAGTTTTTCTGGAAGAGAGCGAACGAGATCCGTTGGTCGCAGGGACGGTCGGCGCTGTCCTGGATGGCCCGGGCCAGCATGAGCTTGCGCACGTGATTGCGCAGGCCGCTAATTATGGCCAGGGGATGGAGGCCGCCCTGCAGGAGGCGGCCCATGATGGCCAGGGCCTGGGCCAGGTCGCCGCCGCTGTAGGCTTCGCTCAACTCGAAGAGGGCTTCTTCCCGGGTCCGGCCCACCATGGCATCGACGTCCGCCTTGGTAAGGGTGGAGCGCTCACCGGCATAGAGGGCCAGCTTTTCCGCCTCCATCACCGCCGCCACCGGCTGAAAACCGACCCGTTCCAGCAGCAGTTCCAGGGCATCGGGCCGCAGACTTTTGTTGAAACCGGCCAGGGTCTGGTCCACCAGGCTCTTGAGCAGGGCGCCGCGCTCCCTGCGGGCCGGGGCCGAGCCGCCGGGATCGACGCTGAGATCGACGATCACCGCCGTCTTTTCCAGCAACTTGTAAAGCTTCTTCCGCTTGTCGGCGGTTTCGGCCAGCAGCAGCAGCACGTTGCCCGGCGGCAGGCCGGCGGCCAGGGCGGCCAGGTAAGCTTCGTCGG
>NZ_JBIPKI010000054.1:0-13453 GCF_044068515.1 Desulfurivibrio nitratireducens | reverse complement strand
TCATTCCGGGGCGGGGCTTGCGGCAAGAGCGGGTTCCGGCAAGATCTCTCGCCTGTTCAAATCTGGTAAAAATGTTCTTTCTCGGCGCCGCACTTGGGACAGACCCAGTCCGCCGGCAGGTCGGCAAAAGCGGTGCCTTCTTCGATGCCATTGTCGCAATCACCTTCCGCCGGATCGTAAACATAACCGCAGGGGCATTCGTACTTGTCCATGATGGTTCTCCTCTTAAGCTTGAATTAAACAGGCCTTGCTAAATTTCCCAGATCAGCGGCGCCAATTATGCAGAAAAAATAAAATGACAAAGGTCTATGTCGGCGGGGCATTTTGGGGCTAATCCGGCCACAACAACCACGCCCCAGCTACAGTAATATCCCCCGGCATTAGCCGGTTTTGCTGTTGATAATCCCTACTATATATCCTGGGCCGGTAAAAATCCATAAAAAATAAGGGGGGTGGCTAATGATACATATGCCCGGCCCGATCTTGCCAGGTCAGCCAAAGGGACAGAGAGCGCTGGAGATAATAAGGATAAAGCTAAAGGAGAAGCGGACTTCGCAATAATGAGAGTCGGCTGAAGGATAATCCTGGATTTACCGGCGGGGCACAAATTATCAGATCCGGCGGCTGGTTACTCCCGCATGGCGATCAGGTCAGGCCAACCAGAGGATTGATGAGTTCAGGGCAGTCTGCGACCGCTCCTTGGCCGATGGGCGGAGGCCATCGCGGCCTGCCGGCAACGACAAAAGGGCAACCTGAAATCGATAGAAGGCAGGGGCCGCTCCTCTCCCTGGCCCACCCAGGAATGCTGACTAGGTAATGAAGAATAGCAGCAGCATCAACATGGCCACCGTAAAGACCGCTGTGGAACCAACGGTGAACAGCGAACGGCTGAAGGTTTCCAGGAAACGCTGCTCGGCCCCGTCGGGACCCTCGATGCGGACCCCGGTCAATTGCCAGATCGGTTTGACCACCAGCAGGCAGAGGCGGGCCGGGCCGTCGATGAAGAAGCGGTTGAGGCGGCGGGGCACTTCTTCGGCCAGGGTGGCCTGACCCCAGTCGTTGACCCTGGTCATCCCCTTTTGCATGGCCAGCAGAAAGAGCCGACCTCCCATCCGGTAGAACCAGTCCATGTCCAGGCTGAGCTTGGCCTTGGGGGCCATCTTGCTGACAAAGAGGTAGAAACCGACCCCGGTGAAGAGCAGAATCTGGACCACCTCCGCAAAGTGGTAGGCGGTATAGGGGTTGAACGACGCTTCATACGGCAGCATGTTGTAAAGATAAGGTGTGTAAACCCCGATCAGCAGACAGAGGAAGGCGGCAATTCCCATGGCCAGCTGCATGTGCAGGGGCGGATCGGCGGCCTTGTTCCAGGTTTCCTCGGAACACTTGTTCTCGCCGAACCAGATCACGTAGGGGATCTTGATGCCCACCGAGAGGAAGGTGCCCACCGAGGCCAGCAGCATAAGATAGGCCGCCCAGTAATGGGAGGCCTCGAAGGTGCCGGCCACCACCATGGTCTTGCTGACAAAACCGCTGAGAAACGGAAAGCTGGAAATGGACAGCCCGCCAATCACCGTGAAAAACAGGGCCATGGGCATCTTTTTGTACAACCCGCCCAGTTCGGTGGCCTTGCTCTTGCCGGTCATGTAGAGCACCGAACCGACCCCCATGAACAAGAGGGCCTTGTAAAGGATATGGGCAAAGGCATGGGCGATGGCACCGTTAACCGCCAAAGCCGTGCCGACCCCCACCCCGGCCACCATGAAGCCCACCTGGCTGATGATATGGTAGGAAAGCAACCGGCGCGTGTCGTTGCTGAGCAGAGCGTAGATGACCCCGTAGAGGGTCATGATCACCCCCAGAACAATCAGGATCTCCATGCCGGCAAACCCCCGGCACAGGGCGTAAACCGCCGTCTTGGTCGTAAAGGCGCACATGAACACCGCCCCGCTGACCGTGGCCCGGCTGTAGGCGTCGGGCAGCCAGGCGTGCAGGGGCGGTACGGCGGCATTGAGGATCACCCCGATCATGATCAGCCAGACCGGCAGGGTCGGGTTGACCACGTCGAACTGGTTGAAGCTCAAGTCCCCGGTGGCCTGGTAATGCAACACAATGCCGGCCAGCAGGGCCACCCCACCGGCGGTATGAACCAGCAGGTAGCGATAACCGGCGGCCAGAGCGCCGGGAGTGCCCCGGAACCAGACCAGGAAGGTGGAGGAAAAGGCCATGACCTCCCAGAAGAGGAACAGCACCAGCAGATCACCGGCGAAAATAACCCCCAAGGAGCCGGCCACGTAAAACCAGGCCGAAATATGCTCGTAATCGTTCTCGACGTGGAGGCCGTAAAGGGTGCCGATGATGCACATCAGGGTCATGATGTAGGCAAAGACCAGGCTGAGCTGGTCCACCCGGCCGAAGGTCAGCTCCCAGTTGAGGAAGGGAAAGACCCCGAAAACCCCCTGCTCCATCTGCAGCACGGCGGCAAAGGCCAGCACCGGCACCAGCAGCAAAAAGGGCTTGCGCGCCACCCCCTTCACCATGGGCAGCACCAGGGCCCCGATAATCAGCACCAGCGCTGGATGAAACCAGAATTCCGTCACAGCAGGCTCCTCAACTTAAAGGATTTTCAAAAAACCTTATTAACGGTCGTAGTAATCTTCACGGGTCAGCAGCCCCAGGGCCCCAAGCCCCTTGGCCACAATGATCAGCAGCACGCAGCCGATCAGACCAAAGAGTGACCAGAACCCGGGCAGATGCTCAAGCACGATGTGGGCGTAGCTCTTGTCGAGCAGCAAAGCATCCCACAGCAGCACCCCGGCCACCACCAGGTAGCAGAAACGCCGGACCAGCAGGGGACGCTCTCGCAGGTAATCGATCATCCGGACCAGCATCATGGCATCACCATTTTCACAAACTGCATCATCAAATCGGGATAGACCCCGATAAAAAGCGAAATAGAGGCGGCCAACACAATGGGCGCCACCATGATCAACGGCGCTTCCTTGATTCTCGTCGGGAGCACCTCACCGGCCGGCGGTTTACCGAAAAAGGCGTGATAAACCACCGGCGCAAAATAGGCCACGTTGAGCATGGTGGAGGCCAGCAGCACCAGAATAATGGCGATCTGACCGGCATCCAGGGCCCCCACCAGCAGGTACCACTTGCTGATAAAGCCGCCCACCGGGGGCGCGCCGATCATGGAAAGCGAGGCCACGGCAAATGCCCCGAAGGTAAAGGGCATCACCCGCCCCAGACCGCCCAGCTCGGAAATATTTTTCTTATGGGTGGCCACGTAGATGGCCCCGGCGCAGAAAAAGAGGGTGATCTTGGCAAAGGCGTGGTTGACGATGTGAATCAGGCCCCCCTGCACCGCCACCGGCGAGAGCAGCGCCACCCCCAGCACGATATAGCTGAGTTGGCTCACCGTGGAATAAGCCAGCCGGGCCTTGAGATTGTCCTTGGTCAGGGCGATGATGGAGGCGGTGATGATGGTAAAGGAGACGATATAGGCGGTGACCAGCCCCAGGTTCAAGTCGTCCATCAGGTCGATGCCGAAGACATAGAGCATCACCCGGGTGGTGCAGAAAACCCCGACCTTGACCACCGCCACCGCATGCAACAGGGCGGAAACCGGGGTGGGGGCCACCATGGCGCCGGGCAACCAGGCGTGCATGGGCATGATGCCGTTCTTGGCAAAACCGAAAAGGCAGGCGAAAAAGAGGATCACCACCATGGCGTCCGGCGTGGCGCCGGGAATGATGCCGGCATGAATGCCGTCGGCAAATTCCAGGGTACCGGCGATGGCGAAAATAACGATCAAGGCCGGCAGCACCAGGCCCACCGAACCGCCCAGCAGGAAGACCAGGTACTTGCGGGCCCCGCCCAGGGCTTCCCGGTCCTGATGATGAGCCACCAGGGGGTAGGTGGAAAGCGAGAGCATCTCGTAGAAGAGATACATGGTGAGCAGGTTGGCGGAGAAGGCCACCCCGATGGCGGCGCAGAGCGACAACGCGAAGCAGACCATGAAGCGGGTCTGGGCGTGCTCGTTGAGCCCCCGCATGTAACCGACGGTGTAGGTGGCGGCGACAATCCAGAGAAAAGAGGAAACCAGGGCGAAGACCATGCCGAAGCTGTCCACCCGCAGGGCGATGGAAAGCTCGGGCAGCACCCGGATCAGCTCCACTTCCACCACGTTGCCAGCCAGCACCCAGCCGGCCAGGGAAAAGACCATGGCGAACTTGATGCCGGCGGCCAGGAAAGTCCAGAACTCCCGCAGATTGGGCCGGCTACCGCTGATGGCGATCAGGGGCACGGCGGCCAGCGAGGCGCAAATGGCGATCACCGGGGCTATTTGATAAAATGAGGGTGAAAACATCTTAAGCTGTGGTTACCTCGCAGTTCAGCAAACCGCCATTAAAAACCGGCCGGGATCGACCAGCCGATGAAATAGATGACCACTTCCTTGGTATAAAGCCCCAGAAGGATCAGGCTGGCGGCGGTAATGACCATGGGAATAAGCATGCTCAAGGGCGCTTCCCGGCGGGCCACCGCCGGCTGAGCGTCATGGCCGCCGTGGCCGCCGTGGCCATCATGCCCATGGGTCGCCTCCTGCTCCAAAGCCTTCGGGTCGCCGAAAAAGGCGATCTCCAGCATCTTGAAAAACATCACCGCCGCCACCAGGCTGGCAATCAGCAGGGCCGCCAAAAAGACCCAGGCGCCGGCCTGGGCCGCTCCCTGGATCAGGTAATACTTGGAGAAAAAGCCGCAGGTGGGAGGAATACCGATAATCGACCCCGCCCCGATCACCAGCACCACGGCGGTAATGGGCATGCGGGTAAAAATACCCTGCATGGCCGCCATGGAGGTCTGGCCGGTGCGATAAATCACCGCTCCCACCGCCATAAAGAGACACAGGGTCATCAGGCCGTCGGCCAGAATGTGGTAAACCGCGCCGGTGTAACCAGCGGCGTTAGCCACCCAGGCTCCGCCGGTCATGTAGCCGATTTCGGCCACGATGATATAGGTCAGCATCTTACGCAAATCACGCTGGGCCAGGGCCGCGATCATCCCCAACACCGCCGCCGCCGAGGCCAGATAAATCACCAGCTGACCCCAGGCGATGGAATCGAAGACGTAATCGACGGAAAAAATCGTGAACATTACCCGCAGCATGATATAAACGCTGACCTTGGTCATCAGGGGGGCGATCAGACAGGCAGTGGTAGTTCCGGCGAGGCTGTAAGCGTTGGGCAGCCAGGCATGGAGGGGAAACAGGGCCATCTTGATCCAGACCCCAAGGATGATGAGGGTGAAGCCGATGCGCACACTAACCGATTCCTGCAACTCCGGGCGGCTGAGGATTTCAGCCAGATCGGCCATGTTCAGCGAACCGGTCATGATGTAAAGGTAGCCCACGCCCAAAAGATAGAAGCAAGCCCCGATGGTCCCCACGATCAGGTATTTGAAAGTGGCGAAATAGGCCGGCCCCCGGCCCCGGGCCAACAAACCGTAGCTCGACAGGGCGGCTATTTCCAACAGTACATAAAGGTTGAAAACGTCGCCGGTGGCGGTCATCCCCAACAGGCCGGTGACCAGCAAGCAGAAAAGGGCGTAGTACTGGTGCAGGCGGTCGGGGTTGTCCTGCTGGGCGGTCCGCAGGGAATAGATCGCGGTCAAGAGGGCGCAGCCGGACACCAAAACCAGGACCAACCCGCTCAGATGATCGATAACCAGTTCGATCCCCAGCGGCGGCGGCCAGTCGCCCAGGTAATAATGAACCGCCTGGTTGTCGGCCATGACCAGACCCAGGCTGATCAAGGAAAAAAGCAGGGATGCGGCCAGAGCGCTGATCAGAAAGCCGTAGGCGAAACGCGGCCCCAAGGGGCCGGCGACGGTCAGCAGCAGCGCGGCAAACAGGGGGACGGCAATAATGAGAATGGGAGCCTGGTCGATCATCATCGCCGCAGATCCTCCAGGATTTCATCCTCCTCGATGGTGCCGTGGACCCGCTGGATTTTCTGGAGGATGGCCAGGGCCACCCCCAGGGTCGCCACCCCAACCACAATGGCGGTGAGGATCAGAACATGAGGCAACGGGTTGGCATAGGCGGTAGCATCCAGCAGGGGCTGCTTGTCCGCCGTAAACTGGATGATCGGCACCGTGGCTCCCCGCTTGACCCCGATGGAGACGAAAAAAAGGAGAATGGCGGTCTGGAAGATGACCATACCGATGATTTTCTTCATCAGGTTGTTCTTGGCGATCATCCCGTAAAGCCCGATGAAGAGCAGTACCAGGGCGGCCCAGTAGTTGTATTTGGCGATGATGAAGGGAAAAAGCTCATCCATGATCTTACAGGCCCTCGTCGAGATCCCCGCCCGAGGCGAGATCGTAATAAAGCGAAACCATGACCGACATGACCGTGATCCCCACCCCGACTTCCACCGCCAGAATGCCGTGGGAGCGAGCCATGACCTCGGAAACCCCCAGTATCCCGGCCAGGCCGGCGTAGCCGAGGAAATTCCAGCCCATGGCCAAGCAGATGGCTCCCACCGAGGCATAAAGCAAAACCCCGCCGGCCACGCAAACCAGGACGGCCTGCTCCTTAAAGCGGTCTATGGTGAATTTCAGGTTGTAGCAAAGCGCCAGGAGAATGAAGCTGGCCCCGAAAATCACCCCGCCCTGGAAACCGCCGCCGGGACTGTAATGGCCATGGCCAAGCACATACAGGGCGAAAATCTGCATTAACGGGATGATCAATTGGGCCGCGCCCCGTAAAACCGTGTCGCGACCTTCCCGTCGCGGCCGCGGGGGGAGAATTTTCGGTCGTTTGCGGGGCATATGGCGCAAAACTATCATGACGATAAGGGCGGCCACGAAAACCACCACCGCCTCGAACATGGTATCGTAGCTCCGGTAGTCGGCCAAAACCACGGTGACGATATTGGGGGTGGCGGTCTCGCCGTAGCCTTGGTTGAGAAAGTCGGGAGAAAGATGAGTGCTGGCCGGCGAACCGGGATCAGCCCAGTCGGGCAGATCTACCGCTGCCTTGAGCATGATCAAAGCACAAATTATCAGGACAACGAGAGTGAGCCGCTTCAATCCTTACTCCTCCGTTTGACATACTGGGCGGTGGCAAGGATGACCACCGTGCTGATTCCGGCTCCCACCGCCGCTTCGGTAAAGGCCACGTCCACCGCCAGCATTTCCGTCCACATCAGGCAGATCAGAAAGCTGTAGGCCCCGGTAACCACCGCGCAACTGACCAGATCCTTAAGCGAGAGCGCGGCAATGGCGCAGATCACCATCATCAGCAGGATCAACAGGTCGAACTGCCAGAGCAGGCTCGCATCCCAGGTCATGAGTCACCCTCCGGCCGGTCGGGCTTTCCGTCCTTTCCGGGCACGGATCCCGCTTCGCCGCCGCCCCCTGACCCTTCCCGCTGCTGATGTTTGCTCCAGCTCGGCAGCTTGGCTTCGTAGCCGGCGTCAATGATGGCGTGGGTGGCGGTGGGACTGGCTAAAAAGACAAAAAACACGATCAGGGAAAGCTTGACCGCGGTCAGCAGAGTTTCACCGTTGAAGTCCCGCAACAGGTAAAGAATCAGGCCGCCCAGGAGCAGGGCGGTGGAAAGGGTGTCGCCCTTGCCGGCGGCATGAACCCGGGTATAAAAATCAGGGAAGCGGAGCAGACCCACGGTGGTGGCGAAAAAAAGCATAAATCCGCTAAGCATCAGAATAATGACCAAGCTGTTGAGCAACATCTTTTCTCTCCTCAGCCCTCTGGGGTCGTCTTAGGGGACACCAGCCCTGCCGCCGGGGGCGGCGCCGAGGGGGCCGGCTCCGCCTCCTCGGCATCCCGCGGGGCGGGCTGGGACAAGCGCTGGTAGAAGCGCGCCGCGGCGATGGTGGTGATGAAGTTGAGCAGGGCATAGGCCAGGGCGATATCAATGAACATCTCCACCCGGGCATCCAGGGTGCCGACAATTATAATCAGGACGGTAGTCTTCATCCCGATAACATTGACCCCGAGAATGCGGTCGATCACGGTGGGGCCTTGAACCACCCGGTAAAGACAGACCAGCATCAGCACCAGCAGAGCCACCCCGAGAGCTATAAAGAACTGTTCCATATTCACCGCCGGCCTCCTTCAAAAACCCAGGCCACCCAGCGTTCCATTTCCCCGGGTCCATCCCCGGCCAGATCACCGGCCGCTTTAACGGTGATGGCATGCACGTAAAAGACATCGTCCTGAATCCGCACAGTCACCGTCCCAGGAGTCAGGGTAATGGAATTGGCCAGAACAAAACGGGCAAACTCGGTATTCAGCACGGTCTTGAAGGTGATGATATCGGGTTCCATCAACTCCTTGGCCTTGGGCGAAAGGGCCAGACCGGCAATATGGATGTTGGCCAGGATGATCTGCCAGAAAAGCCAGACCGAATATTGAAGAAATCGGCCGATTTCAGCCAGCATCGCCCCGAATTTCTTGGTGTGGCCGGCAAAGAGCAGGTCATGGGACAGCCAGGTTACCAGGCCGCTGGCGAGCAAGCCCATCCCCAGGTGAAAGAGGTCGAACTTTCCGGACATCACGATCCAGAAAGCGAACATCACGCAAAAAGTAATAATGACGGACATGGCCCGGCCTATTTCTCCGACATCAGGGAGGAATGGTGTTCCACGATCTGCCAGCGATCGCCCTGCCAGCGATAAACGAAGGTGAAGCGGGCGGTGGCGGCAAAGGCCGCTTCGCCGGGAGGGGCGAAGTTGAAGGTATAGACCCCCGAATTGATGGCGATATCGTTGAAGATCCGGATATTGCTCTCGTCGATCTTGCCCTGGGGTTTCTTGGCCAGGAAGTGGACGAAATAATCCCGGATCTCCGAGTGGTTATGGCGGACCTGGTTGGAAACGGTGGGCAGCAGGATGCCGTTGAAGGCGTAGAGAGCGGTGACCTGGTCGGGATCGCCGCTCTGCAGGGCCTGGTTCCAGGTATCGAAGAGGGCGGCGACTTCAGCTTGCTGTGACATGACACACACCTCTTTTAGGCGAAGGTTTAAAAAGCGGGGCGGGGAAGCAGGCTCGCTTTCCCGCCCCGACATTGCCATAATTTAGGGTGATGGCAGCAAGACCGGCATCCCCATCAGCGGCCAGACCAGCAGGACCGCCAGGGCCACCAGGGCCATCAGCATAATCGAGGCCGGAATACCGGCGGCGAAGAACTGGCCGCTGGTGAACTGCTTGGAGTTATAGGCGATGGCGTTGGGGGCCGCGCCCACCAGCAGCAGGAAGGGCATCCCGGCCGTAATCAGGGCGGCAAAGACGATAACCTCGGGGGCCACGCCGAGATAGGGCGCTACCACCAGGGCCACCGGCACCGAGATGGCGATCGCCGCCACATTCATGATGAAGTTGGTCATGATCATGACGAAGAAGGCGATGCTGAGGACGAAGACGAACCAGTGCGATTCCTGGAAAAAGCCCAGCCAGTTGATGGCCAGCCATTCAGCCGCCCCGGTCTGCCAGAGACAGAAGCCCATGCTCATGGCCCCGGAGAAAAGGAGAACGATGTTCCAGGGCACCGCCTCGAGGTCATTGATGTCCAGAATCTTGAGAATGAAGAACAGCAGGGTGGAAACCAGCAATACCGCCGCCTTGTTGAAGGCCTGAAGGGCGGGAATAAATGATTGCATGGACAAAAAGACGATGACCCCCAGGACGATGATCCCGGCCAGTTTTTCATCACGGGTCATGGGCCCCATGGCGGCGTTGAGTTCCCGGGCCTTTTCCCGCAGGCCGGAAATTTCCGCCTTTTCCGGCTTGAAGAGGATCATAATCAAACCCCAAAGGGCGAAGACCATCAACCAGCCGATCGGGAACATATAGAAAGTCAATTCAAAGAAGGAGATTTCCCGGCCAGTAATCTGCTGGAAAAAGCCCAAGGCGACGATGCCGCGGGCGGCGCCGAGCAGGGTGATGATGCTGCCAGCCCCGGCCACGAAGGCCATGCCGATGAACAGCCCCTTGCCGAACTTAGTGGGCCGGTCGCCCTCGCCATAGAGGGCGTAAATGGAGAGCAGCAGCGGATACATGGTGGCCGCCACCGCCGTATGGGCCATGACATGGGTGAGCAGGGCGGTGATCACGAAGCAGCCCAGGTAGATCATACTGGTCCGCTCCCCGACAATGTCCAGCATCTTGTAGGCCATGCGCTTGGTGATCCCCACCTTGGTGAAGACCGCCCCGATGATCAGGGAGCCGAAGATAAAGAGAACCGCGGGATCCATGAAGTCCTTGAAGGCCTCACTGGCCGGCCGGATAAAGAAGAGAGCCTGGACCACCCCGATGGTTAACCCGGTCACCCCGATGGGCAATACCTCGAAGACCCACCAGGTACCGGCCAGCAGGAAAAGGGCCAGAGCTGCCTTGCCCTGAGGCGAGAGGACGAATTCCTTGCCCATGGGATCGAAGGCACTGGGCCAGGGAGGAGCGTAATAGACCAGGCAGAAAAGCCCGATCCCCAGAAACAGGAAAAACCATCTGAACCAGTCAATTTTGCGAGGAGTCGCAGCCAAACCCATTTTCTCTTCTCCTGCGTCTTGCGCGCTTGTCGCTGTATTTGCCATAAATTTAACCTCTCCCTTCCGCGCCCGCCGCCGGGCTCGTCACGGATTATTAATAACTTCGAATAAATGACTGGAATCTATCATCACTCCAAAAAAACCGGGAAAACCGCCGGTGCCAACCCGCCCTATCAATCGGCACAACGCCTGACAATAGCGTTGAAAATCTCCTCCAGGCGGATCACCCCGATCACCGCGTCGTCGGCGAGAACCGGCAATACTGTTTCATTATGGGCCAGCATGATTGAGAGGGCCTTCATGGCCGAATCAGTCTCCTGGACCGGAGTGGGCAGTTCGGTCATGAATTCTTTAATGTTCTTGCGAAAGCGGATATTGCATTCATCAAAAAATGAATCTCCCCAGAGGATGGCCAGGTTGGGGAACTCGCCGGGCTTGCCCTCGTAGCCCTTAAACATCTGGGCCATATTGGGGTCGAGCCCCTTGACGATGCTCGGGATATTGACCCGGCCCACCAACTCGTGATTGGCATTAATCACCAGAATATCGGCATAGCGCATCCGCTGATCATCGCCGCAGGTATGCCCCCGCAGCACCTTGACCGCCTCGTTCAAATTCTGATCCTCATTAACGTGAGGAAAGCGCTTCATCGGAATGACCAAGCCCTTCACCAAAAATTTTTCCCTGCCCTCTGTGTCAGCGGCCATGACAGCCTCCTTGCGATAGAAAGAAAAATGAAGAAAAACAAAAACGCCTTCACCGACAACTGTGATGAGGCGCCTGATCAATTGTCAGAGGGGCCCTGCGACCCCTTGGACAATAAATTTTAATGGCCGGCCTGAAGCGATGTGCCATTTTTGCCTGTCCTTGGGCTCGAAACAACCCTAAAAGAGGGGGCTCGCAAGCACCCTGAGCATTTCGGTGCCCGTTTAAGGAACTGCCCATAACGCCCTCACTGAATGGCTGTTCATAATTCTCCAACCGAATGACTGTCAAGGGATTTTTACAATAACCATTCCTAAACTCAGTTTTGCTCAAGAGGATAAGTCCTCAGGCGTGGGACCGGATTGCAGGCTAAAGGACCAAGAGTACGGCTTTTTGATCTGGGATAAAAAAAAGAGAGGGAGAAGCGGCAAGCTCTGCCACAAACAGCGAAAAATCCCCCCGGTGACTGGACCAGCCGGCTGGCTCAGGACGAGCGAGCCAGGGCTTCGGCGTAGGCGATATGAATTTTTTCAACCAGTTCAACCAATTCAACCGGCTTGAGACAATAATCGCTGGCCCCGCAGGCGATACCCTCCATGCCGGCGGTGATCGAGGCGTGGCCGCTGAGCATGATCACCGCCACTTGCGGCCACCGTTCCTTGATCCGGCGCAGGCAGCCCAGCCCGTCAAGATCCGGCAGCATCACATCGAGGATCACCACCTGGCTGGGGGCATCAGCCAGGGCGGCCAGGGCGGCTTCGCAACTGGTGGCGGTCCGGACCGCGAATCCCCGGAAGCTCAGGCGCCGCGAGAGGGCCTCGAGGAACTCGATTTCATCGTCAACGATCAGCAATTGCAATGGTTTCGGCATCGGTCAACCCCCCGGTTGCAGCAGCGACTCCAGGTCGCTGATTATTTTCTGGCGATAACATTGAACCATTTTCTTGTCCCCCATGACCATATCGATCTGGCGGGTATGGATCAGCAGGTAGCCCACCACCTTGAGGCGCTCGAGCAGAAAGGGCGCCTCCATTTTTTCCAGGCGGGCGGTGAGGGTGTCGTCCTTACGCACCACCCGGAAATCGTAACGTTCCAGCACCTCGCCGATCAGGTCGATCCGCAGCAGCCGGCGCCGGTCATCGGCCGCCCCGCCCTTGAACTGGAAGCTGACGTAGTTTTCGGTGAGCAACTCGGAGATATGGCTCTCCACCAGGGCGAAATGATAGCCCAGGCGAATGCTCATGTTGCAGAAGTTACGAGAAATCAGAAAGTAACTGCGGGCATTGTAGTTGGAACGGATCGCCGGTTCCAGATCCGGATTCATGGTCGAACGGAAGAGGATGGAGCCGAATCCCCGCAGGTTGACCGGCGGCGGCCCCTGCCAGGGAAAGGCGGTCATTCCCCGCCAGATGGCCAGCATCGGCTGGGATACGATATGGTCCAGGTGAATGAAGGGCTGGCTGGGATCATGCTCGGGGGCAAAACCGTCCTCCAGGTCGATGACCCACCAGGTAAAGGGCGACTTGCCCACCAACTGCTTGGCGGCCCCGGCCGCGAAGCCCTGGCGGGCCCCGAAGGCGAACATTTCCGCCACCGCCTTTTCGTGGCAGTAACGGGTGATGTCGTGCAGGGTGCGGCAATTGCCGGGCCGAAAAAAAGGCGAGGTGGGATCCAGCAGGGTAAGCGGAGTAATCAGGGCGGCGGCTTCGGCCAGCACCCGGTGGACCGGGCTGCCGATCATCAGTTTGGGCGGGGGCGGGGCCTGGGCCAGGAGATCGGCTCGCCGACCCGCGTAAACCCGCAGACCGGTGGCCTCCACCGTGACTTCGGTCCCCGGCGCCAACCGGTCGCGGGCCCCGGCAAGGCCGAAAATGGCGGGAATGCCGAACTCCCGGGCCACCGTGGCGAGATGGGCCGCGCTCTCCCCGGTTTCACTCAGCACCGCCGCCGCCCGGGGCAACACCACGGCCCATTCCGGCAGGGGGTGGGTGACCAGCAGGACCGCGCCCCGGGGAAAACCAAGCAAGTCCTGCTCGTTGCGGACCGGGTAAACCTCCCCGGCGGCCGCCCCGGCCGAGACCCGGATCCCGCCCCGCATCAATAAGCCTTCCTCCGGCTCGCCGGAGGCCGGGGCCGCTTCAGCCCCCTTGCGGGGCGCTTCCCCGGCAACCT
>NZ_JBIPKI010000053.1:0-13782 GCF_044068515.1 Desulfurivibrio nitratireducens | reverse complement strand
AGGAGCAAGCCGGCCATTGCCGCCTTTGCCCCCGCGGCCGGCAGCACCAACGGATCATCTTCGGCCAGGGCAATCCCCAGGCCCGGCTCTTGCTGATCGGCCAAGCCCCCGGGCCGGAGGAAGAGGCCGCCGGCCTGCCTTTCCAGGGCCCGGCCGGAGAGCTGCTCGACCGCATGCTGGCGGCAATCAAACTCGATCGCGACCAGGTTTACCTGACCACCCTGGTCAAGTGCGCCCAACCCGACCGGCGGCCGCCGAACTCCGAGGAAATCCAGGCCTGTCTGCCTTTCCTGCTCCAGCAAATCGCGGCGCTCCAGCCGCGGCTGATCTGCACCCTGGGCCCACTCCCGGCCCAGGCCCTCCTGCGCAGCCGCCAGAACCTGCTCCAGTTGCGGGGCAGATTCCACCAATGGCAGGGCATCGACCTGATGCCGACCCTGGCCCCGGATTTTCTCCTGCTCCACCCGGAAATGAAAAAGGCCGCCTGGCAGGATCTGCAATTGATCCAAAAAAAGCTGGGACGCCGCTAAGCTTTGCCGCCAAATGGCCCGCCCCGGCGGTCCTGCCTCTCCGCCCCGGGCCGACCGACCAGCCTGCCCGGAACTGGCAACTTCGGTTGCCACCTGCCGCCCTGCCTATACGCCAAAATTCACCCCAGGCCGGCCCGCTCCCCGGGCAAAAGAAAACTCACCAAGCATCAAAGCACCGATTAAAGGTTATTTTATCCATTATTATTTTTTTATCCGCCCAGGTGGAACACATGTTGCTTGCGAGGATAGTCATCTGACCAATCCAGCAACGGCAATATCATAACTTCTTACCAAGGAGGACGCCCATGAACCTGCTCGTACCGCACGATGGCTCGCAAAACGCCGCCAAGGCCCTGGATCATGCCGTGGAATTAGCCGGCAAATATCCTGGAAGCAAGATCAACGTGGTGATCGTCGTCGCCGATCTCTGCCTGCTGTCCATCGGCAAGGACGAATGCGACGCCCTCACCGGCACCCTGCGTAAAGAAGCCGAGGGGATCAAAACGAAAATCAGCGACAAACTGGCGGCCCAGAACATTCCCGCTGAAGTCATGATCCAGTCTGGAACGGAGGCGGAAAGCATCCTGGCATCCGCCGATCAGGTCAACGCCGACTTCATCATCATCGGCGCCGCCGGCAAGCACGCCGGGGCCGGCTCGGGCGCGCTGGGCAGCGTGGCCAACAAGGTGGTGAACAACAGCAAACGCAGCGTGATCGTAATCAGGTAAGCAGCGACGTTTATCAGCGAAACTCTTCCGGGTCGATGCCGACCCGGCGCATGATTTTCTGCAGGGCGGCCCGGGTCAGTCCCGACTGGCGGGCCGCCCGGCTGACATTGCCCCCGGTGTCGGCCAGCAACCGAACCACGTACTCGCCGGTGAAAGTGTTGAGGATTTCCTCCTTGGCATCCTTATAACTCTTACCTTCCCCGCCGTTGCCGTTCAACCCGGACCCTTGCCGGCTCATCACCGCCGAACCCGAACCATCGGCAAAGCGAAAATCCTCCGGCACCACCATTGCCCCCCGGCTGAACATTACGGCCTGGCGCACCGCGTTCTGCAGCTGGCGAACGTTGCCCGGCCAGGCCCGGTTCACCAGCATTTCCAGGGTTGCGGGACTGAGGCGTTTTTCCGGCAGCTTCAGCTCGCAACAGGCCTTCTGGGCGAAATGCTCGGCCAGCAGAGGGATGTCCTCGGCAATTTCCCGCAGGGCGGGGGTGTGCAGAGTCACCACGTTGAGCCGATAGAAAAGATCCTCGCGGAAAGAGCGCTCGGCGATCTTGGCCTCCAGATCCTGGTTGGTAACGGCGATGACCCGGACATCAACGATGCTGGTGGTGGTGGCGCCCAAGGGACGAACTTCCTGCTCCTGCAGGACCCGGAGCAGCTTGGTCTGAACCGTCACCGGAATATCGGCGATTTCGTCCAGGCAGATGGTGCCGCCGTCTGCTTCGGCAAAAAGCCCCTTGCGGTCGCGATCGGCCCCGGTGAAAGCCCCGCGTTGATGCCCGAACAGTTCGCTTTCCAACAGGTTTTCCGGGATGGCCGGACAGTTTACCATCACCAGGGGCCGCTCCCGGCGCCCACTGAGTTCATGCACCGCCCGGGCCGCCAGCTCCTTGCCGGTGCCCGATTCACCCCGGATCAGCACGGTGTAGTCGGTATGGGCCACGGTTTGCAGTGATTCGTAAAAACGCTGCATCACCTCGCTGCGGCCGACAAATCCTCCCACTGATTCCCGGCCGCAAAATCGCCGCTTGAAATCAAGATTTTCCCGTACCAGGCGATTGCGCTCCAAGGCCTTGCCCACCACCCGGCGGAGGGTTTCCCGGTCAAAAGGCTTGGTGATGAAATCGTAAGCTCCCCGTTTGATGGCATCCACCGCGGTTTCGATGGTGGCGTGTCCGGTCATGATCAGCACCGTCAACTCATGATCCCGCTCCCGCAACCGACTCAACAGTTCGAGACCGTCCATTCCCGGCATCCTGATATCGACCAGAGCCAGGTCGATGGCCTCATGTTCGGAACGGGCCAGGGCCTCGTCGCCGCTGGTGGCTAACACTACCTTGATCCGGGGAAAAAGGCGCTGGAGGGTCCGGGCAACTCCCCGGGCCAGATCTTCCTGGTCATCAACAATAAGTATGCGCTCAACCATCCTTCACCGCCAACGGTTCCCTTGAGGTAATTGTCCAACTCAAATCGGCAAGCAACTATTCATCAGCATCCAATCTTGACAACCATACAAAAATCCGCCAAACGCGTTGGTCGGTAATGGTAAAACAACAAGCTATGAAGCGTGCCCCGTCGTCGTCGCGGTTTTTTGCGACGTCGACAATCTTGCGGCGATCAGGTCGTAACCGGGAGGATCACGGTGAAGCGGCTGCCTTGACCCGGCCGGCTATCCACCCGAATATCACCGTCATGCTCGCTGACAAAACCGTAGCTTAAGGACAGCCCCAATCCGGTACCCTTGCCTTGCTCCTTGGTGGAGAAAAACGGCTCGAAGATCTTATCGAGATGCTCGGCCGCGATACCCACCCCGTCATCGGCCACTAGGGTTTCCACCATTTCCTGTTCACGGTTGTAGCGGGTGGCTACCTTTATCCGGCGAGAACCATGCGCCGGGGCCGCATGCTGATCGGCGGTCTCGCAGGCCTGGATGGCATTGAGCAACAGATTCAGCAGCACCTGGCGCATTTTCTCCCGGTCGATATTGAGGCGGGGCAAATCCGGCTCCTGTTCAACCTCCAGGGCAATCCCCTTCTGCCGTATCTGATGGCTGACGGTGGCCACTACTTCATCGATTACTTCGGCCCAGACGGTCGGTTTTTTCTCGGCGGGCCGCCGCCGGGCGAATCCCAGCAAGCCGGCCACGATCCCCTGGCAAAAACGGACATTCTTGGCAATAACCTCGAGATCGGCCAGTTGGGCCGGCATGCCCTGCAAATCCTCGCGCAACAGATCGAGGTAGCAGATGATTGCGCCTAGAGGATTGTTGATTTCGTGGGCTACGCCACTGGCCAACTGACCGATGGCGGCCATCTTCTCGGCCTGCTGCATCCGGCGCTCGCTGACTTTCTGGCCGGTAACATCCTTGGCGTAGCCGACCACCCCCTCCCGCGCCCCGGACACCGGGAAAAAATAGACCGCGAAACTGGTGGCGCCCAAAGTGATTTCATCGGAATAGGACTCCCGCAACGGAATCGCCGCAATCCGGGCAAAGGCCGCGAACGGCTCAGGATAACGGCTCGCCAGGTCGTCAATTTCCAGGCCGAGCAACTCACTTTCGGGCAGGCCGTAACGCTCCCGCAGAGCGCGGTTGACCATCAACACCCGCCCTTGGCTGTCCATCAGCACCACCAGGTCGGTAATCCCGTCAAAAACCGTCTGCAGCAGTTCCTTGTCCTGGAGCAACCGAGCCATTTCTTTCAGGGCCCGGGTCCGGTTGGCCACTTTTTCCTCCAGGTTCTCGACATGATCGCGCAGATCTGCCTGGACTTCCTGGAGATGGCCGGCCATGATTTCGGCGGCGGTGTTGAGTTCGCCGATTTCATCCATGGTCCGGGTTCGCCCCAAAAGTTCCCGGCCCTTTTCGTCGCTGAGATTGCCCCAGAACAGGGCCAGCATGTCCCGCAGGTTGTTGACGATCAGCCGGTTGAAGAAGAAGGTGATGGCCACGTAGAGCAGGATCATCAAGAGAAAGGCGGTACCGAAGATGGTCACGGTCATTTCCCGGATCCGGGCCAGGCCGTGCTCCACCGGAATGGCGATGCTCACCACCCCCTCCACCGTGCCCGGACGACGGTGAAAACCACCCTCCCGGCCGTAGCGATCCACCAGGTAGGCCGGGGCGTCTTCCGGCTCGCCATGGCAGAGCATGCACTCTTCGGTGAACACCACCGGGCTGAAGCGCATGAAGTAGCGCCCTCCCTCAAGGGCCATGATGCCCCGCCAATCCTGCTCGTCGGGACTGGCCTGGAAATGTTCGATCATCCGCCGTTCGGTTTCGTCGGCCTCGAACAGGGGATTACGGGCGCCCAGGCTGACCCGCCGGTACTGAAATTCCGGCATGTCATCGCGGAAAAATTCCATCACCTGGCGGGAGACAAAGGAGGTGGACATGGCCTCGACAATGAACTCTTCCTGACCCACCACTTCCCGAATCCGCGGCCGCAGAATCTCCTGGACATACTTGCGGGCTGAGCTGACCGCCACCATCACCAGTTCGGTCTGGCGAAAGGACTCTCCTTCCAGCATCCTGAGCTCGTAGCGATAGACCAGCAGGGCGGCGAAAACACAGAAAACCAGCAGCAGTCCGGCCAGGGCCAATTGAAAGCGCCCCTGCAGCCCCGGCCGGCGCAAGCGCGGCCGGCGGGGGAGCCGTTTGCCGATCCCTGTTCCCGAACTGCTCTGGGGCCAAGACATTAGCCAACCTCGGTGGTTGAGTCCAATTGGAAGCACCACAGTAAAGCATGCTCTCGGTCAAGTGTCAACTCATGGAAGCACTGCCTCTGCAAAAATCCAAATAACGCTTCAGCAAAGTGACGGGGAACCGACTTAGTGAACTGCCAGCATTTGATCATCTATCTGACTTAACGTTTTTTTAACGAAATTCCCCGGATCTGAGGCCGGATTGGCACTGTCCTTGCTTTCCCTGCGGTCATTATGGAAGTGGTCGGGGGTTCATTGGGGCCCCACAATAATACCAAGACCCAGGAGGAGAACTTATGGCAGCTACGGAAAAAAGCGAGGTGGTTGTCGACCGCGGCAAATGGGAGTGGTCGGAACTATGGAAGAAGGAGGACTGGTGGGCGATCTGGCTGGGTTTCATCATTCTGATCGTCGGCCTGATCATCTTTTTACCGCGGCCGCCGGCCGACATGCATGAAAAACTGGCCAGGGCCGAAGCAACCATGAGCGCGGAAGAGGCCCGCGCGCCTTTCGATACCATCGAATGGCACCAGGCCAACGATACCAAGAGCGGCCTCCGGGCCCGTAATGAACCCCACGGCAAAACCCTGGAGAAGTGGACGCAAAAGCCTGGTCGGTGGAGCGCCAGCCCCCTCGACTCCCTTTACCGGAGCGAAGCCGCGGCGGCCGAAATTCGGGCCAAAGCCCAGCCCGCCTACGAGGCGGCCCAGGAAGTAACCAAGGCGGCCCTGGCAACGGCCCGGGAAGCCCAGGCGGCGGCCGAAGCAGCGGGGTTTGCCAACCGGGAACTCAACAGTCAGGCCAATGCCGCCATCCGCGAATGGCGCGGCGCCCGGGACAAAGAACGCAGCCTGCGCGGCCGGGCCAATACCCAGGCCGACAATAAGATTCCCTATCTGTTTGGGGCGATGATCCTGATCATGCTGTTTTTCGCCGCCGGCACCCGCTTCATGGGCATCAACACCGCCCAATTCATTAAGGGATTCTGGTTTGTTTTCCTCCTGGCGATCATTGCTTACATTATCGGCAACAACGCCACCATGCGGGAGTATGGCTTCGGGGCGTTGATCTGGGGCATCGTCCTCGGGCTGCTGATCAGCAATACCCTGGGGACACCCAATTTTGTCAAGTCCGCCATCCAGACCGAATACTTTATCAAAACCGGTCTGGTGCTGCTGGGAGCGGAAATCCTCTTCAGTAAAATGGTGGCCATCGGGTTGCCCGGGATCGTCACCGCCTGGCTCGTCACCCCCACCGTCCTGATTCTGACCTTTATCTTCGGCCAGAAGGTGCTGAAGATGGAGTCCAAAACCCTTAATATAACCGTTTCCGCCGATATGTCGGTCTGTGGGGTCTCGGCGGCCATCGCCACCGCCGCGGCCTGCCGGGCAACCAAGGAAGAGTTGACCATCGCCGTCGGGATGTCGATGCTTTTCACCGCGGTGATGATGATCGCCCTGCCCACCTTTATCGTCGCCATCGGCTTGAATCCGGTCTGGGGCGGCGCCTGGATCGGCGGCACCATTGACGCCACCGGCGCGGTGGTAGCGGCCGGCGCCTTCCTGGGTGAGGCCGGGATGTTCGTGGCGGCCACGGTCAAAATGATCCAGAATATCCTGATCGGCGTCATCGCCTTCGCGGTGGCGGTTTACTGGTGCGCCAGGGTGGACTGTGTCGCCGGCCAGCAGGTAAGCCCGATGGAGATCTGGTACCGCTTCCCCAAGTTCGTTCTGGGCTTCATCGCCGCCTCCTTTATCTTCTCGACCATGCTGGTGGGGATGGGCAGCGCCGGGGATGTCATGATCGACCAAGGCGTACTGCGCGGTTTCAGCCGGCCGCTGCGGGATTGGTTCTTCATCATGGCCTTTGTCAGCATCGGTCTGTCCGCTGATTTCCGGGCCCTGGCCCGCCACTTCACAGGCGGTAAGCCGGTTATTCTCTACGTCTGCGGTCAGTGCCTGAACCTGCTGCTGACCTTCCTGGTCGCCGGCTTGATGTTCATGGTGGTCTTCAGGAGCGTTACCGACAGCCTGTTGGCCGGCTAATCTTATAAAACCTCAGCCGTTCAGCGGGGCCGGTGGTTTTGGCCCCGCTGAACGGCCAACCGTTTCCGGCATGCCGATCCGGCGACCGGCCGCACCGGTAATTATAAAACTGCACCGGGGAAATCTAAGCCAATGATCAGTAAAGACGGAAACAGCCACAGCGGCCCAAGCAGTGAGCAAGCGGGAGGCAAAGCCCCCCGGCCCTCACCCGGGAAAGCCGGCGGCTGGTGCAAACTGATCCTGGCCCTCGGCCTGTTCTGGTTGCTGGCCCAGGTGGTCTTGCCCTGGGGACAAACCTTGCCCGCTCTCCAGCCGACCATGACGGCAATCCGCGACGCCGATGTCGACGTCACCACTTACTGGTACACCCAGTCGGAAAAAACCGCGGAAGCGGAGATTTATGTCCGCAACGCACAGCGTCGCTGAAGATCCCGGCCAGGTTCGCTCCAATCAGGAGAAAACCTCGCTCAGCTCTTCCTCCCGCAACTCCCTGGCCAGTTTGACCATCCGGTGGTGTACCGCTCTGGCCTCTTCCCCCGACTGAAAAGCTTCCAGGACCGCCACCCCCAATTGCTCTTCGGCGCGGCCACGCGCTTCCAGAAATTCACGATAACTTCTTTTCCCTTTATAAGCCCTGCGGACCAGGCCGGCATAATCGTCAGCCGCCCCCGCCAGCAAGCGCCGATAGTGAGCCATCAGCAGTTCAATCTCGGCGGCCTGGAGCTTGAAAACCTCCTCCACCTTGCGGGTCGGATTGGGATGCTTGCTCAGGAACTGCTTGCGGAAATCCGGCACGGCTTCGCCCTGCAACTCGGCCGCCGCCGCGTCCAGGGCAAAGTTCTTGCTATGCACCACGCCATCGCAAACCCTCTGCAAATCCGCTTTATAAAATTTTATCCGGCGAGCGTAATAGATAAAGAGCACGGGAACCAAGATCAGCCAGATCGATATTTTCGGCTTCTGCAGCACGCCTTTGGCCAGGCGCCGGGCGCAGTTGAATTCGTGCTCCCGGATGATGCGGCAATTTTCCACCAGGTTTGACGGCATGACAAAGACCTCCTTGGCAATTGTTGCGGGGTGAAAGCCTGACCAGCCGGTCGGGGTCCGGGGCCACGCCGGCGGCAGCAAACGTAAGCGGTCACGGGCACCACATCCTGCGGAACCCCGTGAACAGTTGCCAGCAAAAAACTTCTGCCGGTTTCAGCGAAAAATAAAACGGATTTCTTCCTCCCGCAGATCCTTGCTCAGCCTGGTCATCCGATCTTCCACCTCCTGCGCCGCCGGGCCGGGCTGAAAAGCCTGCAGGACCGCCAACCGCACCCGTTCTTCCACCTGTTCCAACTGCTCGAGAAAATCGCGATAGGAGGACTCGGTGCCATAGGCCTTGCGGACCATGACCCCATAGTCATCTGCCGATGTGGTCGTCAACAGCCGGCGAAAATGGTCGCGGAGCAAGGCGATTTCCGCCAGCTGCTGCCGCAGGACTTCCTCCACCGCCGGCCCGCCGTCGGGATGGCCCCGGAGAAAGCTGCTACGGTAGTCCGGGGTTTGCGCGGTACCCTGCAATTCATCCACCGTCTCCCCCAGGGCGAATTTCCGGGTATGCTGAACCCCGTCGCAGAATTGCTGCAATCCCGTCTTGTACTGGCGGATCCGTTGGGCGTAATGGACAAAAAGGATGGGCAGCAGAACCAACCAGACGGAAATTTTCGGTTTTTCGATCACCCCCTTGCCCAGCCGACGGGCAAAGCTGAATTCATATTCCTCGACAATCCGCAGGTTTTTGTGCAGCTCCTTGATATCCATGAATCCTCCTGATAATCCAGTGCCCGGGGCGGCTGATCAGGCCCGTTGCCGGTTGAGGCATCAGAGTTTTGTGCAAAACGAACCGCCACGATGGCAGCGCAGCGCGATGGCAATTGGGGCCCGGGCGCAGGGCCGCGAGGGCCGGCAAGCGGCGGATGGAATCAGCCGTGCGGGGCCATGAAGGACCTTGTATCGGCGACCAGGGACCGAGCTCACCGCAAAACCCGGCCCCATCCTGGTTACCACATGCAAAATACGCTCCAACATAATGGAGATAGCCGAAAAGAACCACTTCATCCTGGTTGCCGCTGGCCGGATGATCCCCACCCGGCACCCAGGGTCATTTCAGGTTGGCCCCGCCGCTCGCCGGTGATCGGCGATCAGCCGGCCGGGACGGCCGGGCCCCTTATGATGGCCGAATAATTCGCTTTCCCACCGGCAAAAACCAACTCCCTTTTCTGGTCAAAGTTGTTCCGGGGTAAAGGCCTGCACCTGATCGATCCGCTCGGCACCGAGCAGGATCATGGCCAGGCGATCGATGCCCAGGGCGATCCCGGCGGCCGGGGGCATCTCCGCCAGATCGGCCAGGAAGCGCCGGGGCAATGGCGGCGGCCGGCGGCCGGCGGCCCGGATCAACGCTCGATCCCCCTCGAAACGCCGGCGCTGCTCGGCGGGATCGGTCAATTCGGAAAAGCCGTTGGCCAGTTCGAGGCCCTTGACATAAAGCTCGAAACGCTCAGCCACCGCCGGATTGGTTGGACTGAGCCGGGCCAACGCCCCCAACGCGGCCGGGTAATCGCAGAGAAAGGTGGGACGGCCCTGCCCCAGGCGGGGCTCGATGCGCTCAACCAGCAACTGGTCAAAGAGATCGCGGCGCAAGGCCTCCTCGACCTCGATGCCGGCATAACGGCGAAAGGCCTCGGCCACCGTGAGCCGCTCCCAGGAAGGGGCCAGATGGTTCCCGGGACCGGCGAACAGCGCCGTCTCCGGCCGAGGCCGGGCCAATTCCCGCTCGGTCCCGGCGGTATCGGCCAGGGCGGCAGCCACCGCCGGCAGCAGCTCCTCGCATTCGCTCATGAGATCGCAGTAATCGGCCTCGGCCCGGTACCACTCCAACATGGTGAATTCCGGCAGATGACGGCTCCCGCGTTCTTCCCGGCGGAAGCATTTGCAGATCTGGTAGATTTTGGGAATCCCCCGGGCCAGCAGGCGTTTCATGCAAAGTTCCGGGGAGGTCTGCAGGAACCACTGCCCGGACCGCTGGGGCAGCAGATGGGGTTCGGGAGCCAGAGTGGGAAGGCGCAGGGGGGTCTCCACCTCAAGGTAGCCGCGCCGATCGAAAAAGCGGCGGACGGCCCGGATGATTACGGCCCGCCCCCACAGGTTGAACATGATGATCTTCCCTTCCGATTTTTCCTGCCGTGCCCGTTCAACAGGGGCACTAACCTACTGATTTAAAGGGCCGTAAAAGTTCAGCAGCGCCCCAGATTCGGGCAAGCAGCCAGGCGCCGCGGACCCCGTGAACGTAAGCTTGGCTGATCGCCCGAATCTGGGGTGCTGCTGAACGTTTACTTCCTGCCTGCAAGGCGCTTGGCCGCGAGCCGCGACTCTGGCAAAGCGGAGCCGGGGGCGACAGAGTCGTTGCTTTATTCCTGCCTGGTAGCCGCCGCCCGGCATTGGGCACGGTGGGGGCTGCCCTTACTCCTTGACCCGGGTCACGTACTGGCCGGTGCGGGTGTCGATCTGGAGGCGGTCGCCCTCGTTGATGAACGGGGGCACCTGCAGCACATAGCCGGTTTCCACCGTTACCGGCTTGGTGTCGCTGCCGCTGGTATCCCCCTTGGCCCACGGGTCGGCCTGGGTTACGGTCAGCACCACGAAGTTGGGCAGGGTAACCCCGATGGCCCGTTCGTGGTAAAGCAGGACGCTGACTTCCATGTTGTCGATCAGGAAGTTGACGTCGTCCCCCAGCAGTTCCTTGCGGATCACGATCTGTTCATAGCTCTTGGTGTCCATGAAGTTGTACTCGTCGGCCTGGGCGTAAAGGAACTGCATGGTCCGTTCTTCCAGGGGGGCCGGCTCGAACTTGTCGTTGGAGCGGAAGGTGCGGTCGAAAGCGTTGCCGGTGATCATGTTGCGCAGCCGGCAGCGATAGAGAGCCTGGCCCTTGCCGGGCTTGGAAAACTCGAAATCGGTGACGATATAGGGGTCGCCCTCGAATTTGATCTTAAGACCCTTGCGCAGATCGGAAGCGGTGTACATTTTCTTGCTATCTCCTTGAAGTTGCCGAATGGGCGGCGCGGAATTTTGGCTGGACTTTGCAGCCTGGTCGAGCAGCGGAGAGCACGGCCGGACCGCTCCTCGAAAAACAGTGTTTACTAACCGGAAAGCCGCTCTTTTGCAAGCAAAAAGCCGTGCCCCGCGGGGTTGCGGCCATTAAGCCGGAAATTGGCCTGATTCAAGCGGCAACGGAACGAGCCCCTGGCAACCGCCGCCTGGCAGGCTTCACTTACCGGAGCTTACAAGCTCTTGCTCGCCACCTCGTAGACATCGCGAGAAAGACCGGGGGCGGCCAGAATTCTTGCCAATTCTCTCCGCATCAATTCCTGCCGCTCCTGGTCGTAGCGGCGCCAGCGGCTGAGGCGGGCGGCCAGGCGGGCGGCAATCTGGGGATTGCGGGGATCAAGGGCCAGAACCTGCTCGGCCAGAAAGCGGTAGCCGGCCCCGCCGGCCTGGTGAAAGGCGACCGGATTGGCCCCGGCAAAGGCCCCGATCAGGGCCCGGACCCGGTTGGGATTTTCCAGCCGGAAAGCGGGGTGTTTCATCAGTTCCCGCACTACGGCCAGGGTAGCCGGCCGGGGCGCGGTGGCCTGGACGCTGAACCATTTGTCCATGACCAGGGCGTCAGCGCCCCAGCGGGCGGCAAATTCGGCCAGGGCGGCGGGGGCGGCCGGGGCGGCGGCATGAACCAGGGCCTTGAGGGCGGCCAGGGAGTCGGTCATGTTGTCCGCGGCGGCGAACTGGCGCCGGGCCAGGGCAAAGACCTCATTGTCGGCCAGGGCCAGCAGAAAGGCCAGGGCCAGGTTTTGCAGCCGGCGGCAACCGGCCCGGCCGGAATCATATTGCTCGGCCTGTCCCGCTGAACCGGGCCGGCCGGCGGCGGCCCGGTTTTCCTCATACAGGGCCAGCCATTGGGGCCGCAGGGCGGCGGCCAACTGCCGCCGGAACGACTCCCTGGCGGCATGGATGGCCTCGACATCGATCACCGTCATCTGTTCCGCCAGGTAATCCTCGGCGGGCAGGGCCAGCAGCAGGGCGGCAAAAGATTTGTCCTCCTGGCTGGCCGCGTCCGCCAGCAATTGCCGGTAAAGTTCAATGAAGTCAGGGGACAGCCGAATTTCCTCCCCTTGCCGCCAGCGGCCGGCCAAATCCAGCAGCAGTTTGCCGCTCAAACGCTGGCCGGCTTCCCAGCGGCAGAAGGGGTCTGAATCATGGGTCAGCAACAGCCGCAGCTGCTCATCGTCATAATCGTATGCCAGCCGCACCGGGGCGGAAAAGCCTCGCAGGAGGGAGGGCACCGGGCGGACCGGCAGCTCTTCGAAAACAAAAGTTGTTTGGGGCTCGGTCAGCTCCAGCAGGTGGGCGCTGATTTCACGCCCGTCCGGCGCCAGCAGGCCCAAAACCAGGGGGATATGCAACGGCGGCGGGCTGGGAGCCGCCGGTGCCGGCGGCGCTGACCCAGGCAGCGGCGGCAGGCTTTGCTCCACCGCCAGGGTGTAGCGCCCCCCGGCGGCCTGGTAATCATCGCGAACCCGCAGCAAGGGGGTGCCGGCCTGCTCGTACCAGCGGGCAAAGCAGCCCAGATCGCGCTGGCCGGCCGCGGCCATGGCGGCGAGGAAGTCTTCGATGGTGGCCGCCCCCCCATCGTGGCGCTCGAGATAGTGGCACAAGCCCCGGCGGAAGGCGGCCGGCCCGAGCAGAGTATGGAGCATCCGCACCAGTTCGGCCCCTTTCTCGTAAACGGTCAGGGTATAAAAATTGTTGATCTCCAGGTAGGATTGCGGGCGGACCGGATGGGCCAGGGGGCCGGCATCCTCGGCGAACTGGTTTTCCCGCAGGAGCCGGACATCTTGGATCCGCTTAACGCCCGGGGAATGAAAAGCCTGGCAGAAAAGCTGTTCGCGGAAAACGGTCAGCCCCTCCTTGAGGCTCAACTGGAACCAGTCCCGGCAGGTAACCCGGTTGCCGGTCCAGTTATGGAAATATTCGTGGGCAATCACCGCTTCAATCTGTTCGAAGTCGTCATCGGTGGCGCTCTCGGGCCGGGCCAGGACGTAACGGGCGTTGAAGATGTTGAGGCCCTTGTTTTCCATGGCCCCCATGTTGAAGTCGTCCGCCGCCACGATCAGATAATGGTCGAGGTCGTATTCCAGGCCGAAAGTTTCCTCGTCCCAACGCATGGCCTTCTGCAGGGCCGCCATGGCGTGGGCGCACTTGTCCCGGTTATGGGCCTCGACGTAAATCGCCAGGCCGATTTCCCGGCCCGCGGCGGTGATGAAGCGGTCATGGATCCCGACCAGGTCCCCCGCCACCAGGGCGAAGAGGTAGGCCGGCTTGGGAAAGGGGTCCCGGAAACTGGCCCAGTGGCGGCCGCCGGGGAATTCTCCCCGGTCCAAGGGATTGCCGCCGGCCAGCAGCACCGGACAACTCTCGCGGTCGGCGCTGATGGTTACCGTGAAGGGGGCCGAGACGTCGGGCCGGTCGGGATACCAGGTGATCCGGCGAAAGCCTTCCGGCTCGCACTGGGTGCAGAACATCGCCCCGGAACGATAGAGCCCTTCCAGGGCGGTGTTGGCGGCGGGGAAAATCCGGCTGACCGTCTCCAGGGTGAACTCGGGGGGCGGGTCCGCCAGCAGCAGCCGGCAGGGCTGCTTGACCCGGCCACCAGAAAGCTGGTCGACGAAAAAATGG
>NZ_JBIPKI010000052.1:0-14604 GCF_044068515.1 Desulfurivibrio nitratireducens | reverse complement strand
GTTCGCCGGTACTACCGGGGGCGGCTTTTGGTTGAATGGGATTGATTTATTTTAACCACAGAGGACACAGAGGTTAACAGCAGGCCGGAGCGGCGGCCGTTCCTCAACTTCTCTGTGTTCTCTGTGGTTAAAAAAATTTCAGCGTTAGCCACCGCCTCGACTCCGCCCTTGCCGCCCCTTGTTCATCTTCCAGCTCCTGGTAATGAGGATCTTGCCGCCGGTTTGTGAATGCTTATTATCTAGCGCCGCCGGCGGGCCATGTCAATTGCAAAAATCACCGGAATCAGGGAAAAATTAGACTTCCCATGGCGTGGATCGGTCGCCGTTCCCGAACTTTTCCGTGCTCTGTGTTCTCTGTGGTTAAAGCTGGAGAGGGGGCGGCTCTTGCGAGGGCGGGTTTTTCTCTCCCGCGCCTGCCGGCTGCAAGAGCAATGCCGGTTGCTTTCAGGCCTGACGGATAGGGTTTTCTGGCCCGGCTATCCCAAGAACGGCGCGCAAAAAGATTGACGGTCTTGCGCAAAACTGGTTCCGTCTTATTATTTTAAGAGGCGGAGCCGAAGGAGCTGCCGCCCCCGGTCATGGTCATGCAGGTGCTGCCCACCCGGGGGCTGGTGGTCAGGTTGGCCCCGCGATCACTTACCTTGAACCAGTGCTGATATGCTGCTGAATTATCCCGAGCTGCTCTTCCCGACTTTTCTGCTGGCCGGTCTGCTGATTGGCTGGCTGCTGCACCGCAGCGATTTTTGTATCGCGGGCATTTTGCGGGATATCTTTTTGTTTCGCAGTTACACGCAGCTGCCCGCCCTGGTGCTGCTGGTGGTGGCCACCATGGTGCTCTTTCAGGTGGCTCGGGGCGCGGCCATTCTTCCCTTCGACCCGCCGCCGACCCTCGACGGCAATGTTTCCCTGCTGGCTCTGGCCGGCGGGCTGCTGTTCGGGGTCGGCATGGTCCTGGCCGGAGGCTGCGTGGTGAGCACCCTGTATAAACTGGGCAGCGGCAACCTGACCAGCCTGCTGGCCTTCTGCGGGATGCTGGCCGGCAGCATGCTCTATGCCGAAATTCATCCGCTGGTGGCGGAGCTGCGGCGAGGGGCGATGCTGACCCAATACGCCACCCTGCAACAGGCCTGGCCGGAGGGCGGCCCGATCGTGGCCTGGGGGCTGATCGGGCTTACGGCCATTCCCCTGCTGCTCTGGTGGCGCCAGGGCAAAATAGCGGTAGCCAGCCCCGCCGCGGGCTATATCCAGCCCTGGCTGGTGGTCCTGCTGCTGGCCGGCCTTAATTTACTGCTCTATCTCCTGGCCGGTTGGCCTTTGGCCATTTCCGCCGCCTATGCCAAAATCGCGGCTTTTCTCGAGTTGCTGTTGGCTCCCGGCCACGTGGCCCAGCTTGCTTTCTTTCAGCAGGAAGCCCGGGTGATTGAAACGGTTGACGGGCGGTTAGCCAGCAGCCTCGGTCCCCGGATCGACCTGATCTTTATTGCCGATGTCCCCTTGCTGGTGGGGATTATTCTCGGCGGCATGGCCAGCGCCATCGCCCTCAAGGAGTTTCGCCTCGGCCCCTGGCCGCCGCTGCGGCAAGGGGTGGCCGCCTTTGCCGGCGGGACCCTGGTGCTGCTGGGGGCGCGTCTGGCCGGAGGCTGCAATTTTAATTATGTTCTGGGTGGGCTGCCGCTGTTATCTTTTCAGGCGGTCCTTTTTACCGCCGGGTTGCTGGCCGGGGCCTGGATCGGCGCCCTGCTGCTGCCCCGCATCATTCTGAGGTGATCAACCAATGTCTTCTTCGTCCTCCCCTAATACCGTGGAACTCGACATCCTGGGCCAGGTCTGCCCGGCCTGTATGCTGGTGGTTCTGAAGGAAGTCAATCAGCGCCGCCAGGAAATAACCAGCGGCCAAACCCGGTTGCTGATCCGCACCGACCACCGCAACGCCACCGTCACGGTGCCGGAGTCGATTCGCAAGATGGGCTACCGGGTGGACGTGGCAAAGGTCAACAACTACTACGAGATCACGGTGGACCGGCGGTAAACGGAACAGCCATGGCAGAAAAGCACCAAAAACCGCGCCGGGATGAGCGCCTGGCGGCTCTGGCCACCGATAATCAGCGGCTGATCGCCTACATTCGGGACAAGACCAACCATCTGCTGCAGGTCATGGGCACGGCCCCGCTGCAGTACGACGAGTTGGATGATCAGACCCTGATCGATCTTGACCCCATCGGGATTATTGCCGATTCCTTCGCCCAGGTGCTGGATTTCCTCAACCAGAACGTCAATGAGCTGCAGCAGGCCAAGGATGAACTGGAAGCGATCTTCGACGCCACCGGGGTAGGCATTTCCATCATCGATTATGACTTCAAGGTGCAGCGCTGCAACGAAAAGCAGCGCCAGGTGCTGGTTGATCCCAACCAGCAGGAAATCATCGGTTGCGGCTGTTACGAGATTTACTGCGGCAAGGAATCGCCGGGCCTGGATTGCCCCGCCCTGGAAACCTTCGCCACCGGCCGGCCGGCCCTGGCCCGCGACGTCAAGAAGAAAGAAAAGTATTTCAACGTCATCACCACCCCTTTCGCCAAGGCAGAAGACGGCACGGTCAGCCAGGTTATCGAGGTAACCCTTGATATTACAGAGAAAAAACACGCGGAGTTGGCCGAGCAACAACAGCGGCAATTTTATCTGCAGGAAAAAAACACGCTGGCCACGGTGATTGAAAGCCTCTCGGAAGGTCTGCTGGTAATTGACCCCGAGGGCACCATAACCACCTGCAATCGGGCCGCCGGCAAAATTACCGGCCGCTCCGAAGCGGAGATCGTCAACCGCTCGCTGGATCGCCTCTTCCCGCCTTTGGCCGAGCTGCTGGCCGCCGGCCGGGAGCCGGCCGGGACCGAGTTTCCTTACCGGACCCCGGCCGGGGAGGAGCGGCTGCTGGCCGCCGGCACCAATCGGATGCCGGCGCCCGAAGGAGAATTCATCGGCCGGGTCATTACCTTCCGCGATGTCACCGAGGAAAAAAAGAAGGCGCAAATGCTTTTCCGGGCCGAGAAACTGGCGGCCATCGGCCAGCTTTCCGCCGGGGTCGCCCACGAACTGAACACCCCGTTGGCCAGCATCCTGGGCTTTGCCCGGCTGCTGCTCAAAGACGAAAACCTGACCGGCGGCCAGCGGGAAAGACTGGAGATCATCGCCGAGCAGACCCAGCGCAGCAGTACCATCATCAAGGCCCTGCTCAGCTTCGCCCGCAACTCCAGCCACACCGGGCGCGACCGGCGGTCCTGCGACCTCAACGTCATCGTTGAGCGGGCCATCCCTTTGCTGACCACCGACCTGGAAAAACGGCGGATCGAACTGGAGCTGGAACTCCAACCCCTGCCGCCGGTAATCGCCGACCCCGGCGAGCTGGAACAGGTGGTGATCAACCTGGTGCTCAACGGCATGCAGGCCATCGGCCAAGATGGTCGGATCGGGATCAGTACGACTACCCGGGGGCAAAAAGTGCTGCTGCAGGTGGAGGACAACGGGCCGGGGATTGCGGCGGAAAACCGCTCCCGGATTTTCGACCCCTTTTTTTCCACCAAACCGGTGGGTGAAGGCACCGGCCTGGGGCTATCCATCTGCGCCGGGATCATCGATGATTTGGGCGGCAGCATCGAGGTCGCCGCCTCCCGGGACGGCGGCGCGGCGCTGCTGGTCTTTCTGCCGGGGGAAACCGGAGGATGAACATGGATCGGCAGCCCTCTCCCATTCTGGTAATCGATGATGATTTGCGCATCCGCCAGTTGCTGCGCGACACCCTGGCGGGCGCGGGGCTGGCCGCCGAACTCTGCGCCGACGGCCGGGAGGCCGCCGAGCGGTTGCAATCCGGCCCGTTTGACGTGGTCCTCACCGATCTGCTGATGCCCCATTTCAGCGGAATCGAGATCCTCGAACAGGCCCTGGCCGCCGACTCCGACTGCGCGGTGGTGCTGATCACCGGCCACGGCACCGTCGAGTCCGCCGTGGAGGCCATCAAAAAGGGGGCTTACGATTATCTCCAGAAACCCTTTGAGCCCGACGAGCTGCTGCTCACCGTCCAGCGGGCCCTCGACCGGACCCGGCTGCGGCGGGAAAATCGCCGCCTGCAACAACTGGTGGCCGGCTGCCGGGGCGAAGAACTGGTGGGGGAGAGTCCGCCGGTTAAAAAACTCAAGGAACTGATTGCCCAGGTGGCCCCCTTTTCCACCACCATCCTGATCAATGGTGAAACCGGCACCGGCAAGGAACTGGTGGCCCGGCTGATCCACAAATGGAGCCGCCGCCGCGAAGAGTCGTTTTTGCCCATCAACTGCGGGGCCCTGCCCGAAACCCTGCTGGAGTCGGAACTGTTCGGGCACGTCAAAGGCGCTTTCACCGGCGCCGATCAGGACAAGCCCGGACTTTTTGAAACCGTGAGCGGGGGCACCCTGTTTCTCGATGAAATCGATACCATGACCCTGGGCTTTCAGGTCAAACTGCTGCGGGTTCTCCAGGAGGGCGCCTTCATGCCGGTGGGCGGCCGCGAGCCCCGCCGGGCCGATGTCCGGGTGATTGCCGCCTCCGGCCGTCCCTTGAGCGAGGAAGTGGAGGCGGGCCGTTTCCGGCGCGATCTTTATTACCGCCTCAACGTGGTCAACCTGGAGTTGCCGCCGTTAAGGCGGCGGCGGGAGGACATCCCCCTGCTGGCCCACCATTTTCTGGCTAAATTCAACAGCAAGTACGACAAGCAGGTGCAAACCATCCCCGCCGCGGTCATGGCCCGTTTACTCGACCACTCCTGGCCGGGCAACGTCCGTGAACTGGAAAATGCCGTGGAGCGGGCGCTGCTTTTCTCCCCGGACCAGGAGTTGCACCCCGAAAATCTGCCGCCCCTGGCCAGCGGTGAGCCGGCCGCCGCGCCGCCGTCTGCCGAAGAGGGCGAAACCCAGTCGCTCAGCCTGGCCGCCATGGAAAAACAGATGATCATCAAAGCCCTGCGGCGGGCCGACGGTCACCGGGGGATGACCGCCAAGCTGCTGGGCATCAGCCCCACCTCGCTCTGGCGCAAAATCAAGCAATACGAAATTTCCCCTTAACCCCCGACCGCCGGTTAAGGCTTTACCGAGCGCGCCGGCCCTTCCTGACCGGCTGTTGCTCCGGCATTTTTCATCGGCCAACTCCTGGCCTTGCCGTTTGCCTCCCGCCATTTCATTCATTTTGCAACATCATTTCATTATGAAATAATCCCTGTTTTGTCTTCTCGTTGAAATTACGCATTTTTGTTTTGGCACATCCTTTGCTTTAGTCAAGGTGCGAACGGATTGCTGTCGGCTGCCGGAAAACCGTCCGTAACGGTCGAGTTCCTGACAGGTCGGAGCGGTCGCTTTCTCGGGACACCAAGGATCAATCAGAGAGGAGGAAGTAAAATGCGAAATCTAAGAAGCAAAGTCATCCAACTTGGAGCGGTCCTGGTGGCGGCTTTCCTGCTGGCGGCCTGCAGCAGCGGGGTGAGCGGCCAGTCGCTGGCCAACGAGAACATCGCCCGCGCCGCCGGCCCCAAGCACGTCGAGCAGGATCCGCAACTGCGGATCACCACCGATGAAGTAATGGCGCTTTTTGCCGAGGTTTACGGCGACAAAACCCTGATCAAAGCCACCCTGGAGACCAATGACCGGTTTCTGCTGGTGGACGCCCGCCCCAAAGGCCGTTACCAGGAAGGCCACATTCCCGGCGCCATCCATCTGCCGCCCGGTGAAGTCGCCGCCAACCTCGACCAGTTGCCCCGCGACCGCCAGGTTATCTTCTACTGCGGCGGCCTGCACTGCCCCTTGAGCACCCAGGCGGCCAAAATCGCCATGGAACACGGGCTGACCAATGTCAAGGTTTACTACGAAGGTGATCCCGGCTGGAGCGCCGCCGGCAATTATCTGATCTCCCAAACTCCCTATGTTTACCATATGGTGGCTCGGTCCGATGATGCCAACTTTATTCTCATCGACTCCCGTCCCGCCCAGGTGCATCAAAAATCCTTCATCCCCGGTTCCCTTTCCGTTCCCATCAACCAGTGGGACCAGAAAAAGAGCCTGCTGCCCCAGGATCTTGACACCAAGCTGATCTTCTACTGCGGCGGCCACGGTTGCCCCCACAGCCACAATTCGGCCAAAGCCGCCAAGGAACTGGGCTACAAGTCGGTATCGGTTTACAGTGCCGGCGAGCCGGAATGGAGAGCCCAGAACCTGCCGTTGTGGGGCAACGAGCCCAGCGGCGTGGCGGCCCTTGAGCCCCAAGAGCTGCCCAAGGTTGCGCCCGGCAAGTTGTCGCGCAGCATCGGCGCCGCGGACTTCCAAAAGCTGATGGCGGAAAAAAGCAAAGAAGTGGTGATCCTCGATGTGCGCAGCGCCGACGAGTATGCCGCCGGCCACATTCCCGGCGCCATCAACCTGCCCGACGACCAGTTCTACGCCAACTATGAGCAACTGGTTAAAAATGTGCCCACCGACCAGCAGATCGTCATCCACTGCGTCACCGGCATCCGGGCGGAAGGCGTGTACCACGCCCTGGCCACTCGGGGCGGTTACGAAAATGCCCAGGGGGTTCAGTTTCTCAACGCCACCATCAATATTGCCAGCAACGGTACTTTTACCCTCGACCAGTTGGCAACCGCAGGGGGTAATTAACCGTAATCGCGGCGCGGCACCGGATCTTTGCCGCGGGGGGGCTGGGAGGCTACCGGCCCCTTAACGGGCCGGCAGCGCCTCGGCCGGTAGATCCACCAGGTAGTAAGCTGCAGTGAAAAAGCGGGGGGCCAGGTTGGGAATAAGTGATTATTCCGGCCTGGCCCCTTTTTTGTTGCCTTTCCCGGCGCTTATGGCAAGGGATCATCGCTGTAAAAGGCCTTGGTGCAGTTATCCTCCAGTTCCTTGATCAGCGGGTAGCGGGGTAGGGGTAGGGGTAGGGGTCTTCCGCCCCCTTTGCCTTAGGTGCATTACCGGGAGCCGGCCAAGTATGCAGGACGCCTGCGCGACCGGCGCCGCGACGACAACCTCCTGTTCCCCTGGCGGCGGACGGCAAGCAGCAAATTAACAAGCAACGTCGGCGAAACATGAACCACTGCCGGCATAACAAAAAGGCCCAACCGGTGAATCCGGTGGGCCTTTTTGTTTGCTGTTCCGCGCTTTTCAGGGTGTTTCCCTGCTACCTCCCTATGGGCAGCGATCCAACCCTACCCGCTTGCTGCGCTGGTGTATGGGGATGATGCGTTTCGGGTTATCCAGCTCGTAGCGCAGGCTGACCTCTACATCGGCGCAGCGGATGCCCTCCGGCAGCAGAAACTCGAAGGTTTCCGCCTTGGTCTGGAAGGGTTGCAGGCTGGTGTCACGCACATAGCTGGCCTTCCATTGGGCGCCGTAAACCATTACGTTGGAGCCCCGCTGGGTGGTCGCCTGGGGATGGTAGTGGCGGGTGTCGTTAGCGATGAGGTTGCCGTCCAAATCTTTTGCGGTCACTTCCAGGACCACTCGATTATGAGACGGTCAGCCGTCGGGAACGCGGTGTCCGGCAGTGGAGTCGATCTTGGTCTCGACCACCAGCCGGCTGGGGCGGTCGCCGGATCCTCGCAGCCACTCATAGCCCATGGCCTGCATATCCAGGCTGATGGACTGGGCCAGCCGCTGGCTCATCAGTTCGGTGTCGTTCCAGTCGGGCAGCATCCGGTGGTCGGCAAACCCGTTGTGTTTGGGATAGAGATGGCAATCCTGGCAGCTTTGGGTGCCGCCGCCCGGGATGTAGGCATGCTGGTAGCTGCCGTAGATGGTGGCGCACTGGACCGGGTTCTTAAACTCCAGGTTGACCCCGACCCCATGGCACTGGCCGCAGTAAAGGGGTTCACTCATCACCGGGCTCTGGCGGATTTCGGTGAAAACCGGATCGGGATGGTTGGGGATGTTCCGGGTACCGTACAGAACATTGGGCTCGGGATCACCTTCCTGCAGGCGATGGATGATGGCCTTGTTGTTATGGCAGACGATGCAGGTGATCTTAAGCTTGCCGACCTTGTCGCGATCCTGATCCACCAGGGCCTGGGCGTATTCCGCCGCCACCGAGTCCTCGGCATGGGTCAGGGCCTGGGGCAAGTGGCATTTGAAGCAGGGGAAAGTGTCCAGGGTGGCCTGGGAAGGATGCTCCGGCGACCAGGGAGTGGCGCCCGCCATGGCCAGCGGAGTGTCCTTGAGGCCGCCATGCACGCCCATCTGGGAGCGGGCATGGTGGGAAATGGCCCATTGGTCGTAAACTTCCCCGTGACAGCCCTTGCAGCGGGATGCGTCAAACATTGCCGCCAGTTCGTCGATGGTTTTGGCTTTCGGGCCGTCCAGAGCCGCCACAGCCAGTGAAGGCACGGCGATCATCATCAGGGCGGCCAGCCCCATAATCCAGTGTTTCATAACTCCCTCCTCTCTAGTAATTAAACCCGCGAAAAAGCTGAACTTGCCTCTGTTGACTGCTGCCGGTTGGTCACCTCCTTTTTGTCGTTATTTGTTGGATTATTCGTTAAGGCCGCCGGACTGCCGGCCATTGCCCCGGATTAGAAAAGTAACAAGAGGGTACAGGCTTAAGAAGTGACATATTATCGCACTTGATCGTTTGCCGATGGTACAGGCTATCAATACCACAGCGTAAATAATGGCGAAGAAGATTGTCAATGCATAAAAAAGAAAAAAGGGTTCAGCCTGAACCTCCTGTTCTTCTATGTTTCTTGGGGGTCATCGCCGTAATAGGCCTTGGTGTAGATCTCCTCCAGTTCCTTGATCAGCGGGTAGCGGGGGTTGGCGGTGGTGCACTGGTCGTCGAAGGCCCGTTCGGCCAACTCCGGCAATTTGGCGAAAAAGGTCGCCTCGTCAATGCCGCAGGCCTTGATCGAGGCCGGCAGCTTGAGGGTTTTGCTCAGCTTGCGGACCGCCTTGATCAGGGCGGCGACCTGGCTTTCCCGGCTGGCGCCGCAGGCGAGATTGAGGTGGCGGCTGATCTCGGCGTAGCGTTGGTCAGCCACGAAGGAGCCGTACTTGGGGAAGATGGGAAACTTGCTGGGCGGCTGCGAGTTGTAGGCGATCACATAGGGCAGCAGGATGGCGTTGGCCCGGCCGTGGGGAATCTGGAATTCCCCGCCCAGCTTGTGGGCCAGGGAGTGATTGACCCCGAGAAAGGCGTTGGTGAAGGCCATCCCGGCAATGGCCGAGGCGTTGTGGACCTTTTCCCGGGCCACCAGGTCGCCGGGGTCCTGGAAGCTGCGGGGCAGGTAGGTGAAAACCAGCCGGATGGCCTGGAGGGCCAGGCCGTCGGTGTAATCGCTGGCCAGGATCGAAACGTAGGACTCGATGGCATGGGTCAGCACGTCCAGGCCGGTGTCGGCCACCAGCGAAGCCGGCAGGGTGGCGACGAACTGGGGATCGATGATGGCCACGTCCGGGGTCAGCTCGTAGTCGGCCAGGGGATACTTGACGTTGCCGTTTTTCTTGTCGGTAATCACCGAAAAAGAGGTGATCTCGGAGCCGGTGCCCGAGGTGGTGGGGATCGCCACGAACTGGGCCTTTTTCCCCAGGTTGGGGTAATGGAAAGCCCGCTTGCGGATATCGAGGAACTTGAGCTTGAGGCCGTCGAAGCTGGTCTCCGGGTGCTCGTAGAAGAGCCACATCCCCTTGGCGGCGTCGATGGCCGAGCCGCCGCCCAGGGCGATGATCACGTCGGGCTTGAAGGCCTGCATCAGCCGAACCCCCCGCTCGATGGTCTCCAGCGAGGGATCGGGCTCCACCTCGGAGAATATTTCCGAATGGACGTAGACCGGCCGCTTGCGCAGGTAGTAGAGAACCTTCTTGACATAGCCCATTTTAAGAATGGTGGGGTCGGTGACGATAAAGGCCCGGCTGATGTTGGGCATCTTCTCCAGGTACTGCACACTGCCCTGTTCGAAGTAGATCTTGGGTGGAATCTTGAACCACTGCATGTTCACCCTCCTTTTGGCAATGCGCTTCTTGTTGATCAGGTTGACCGAAGAGATGTTGGCGGTGGTGGAGTTGCGGCCGAACGAGCCGCAGCCCAGGGTGAGCGAGGGGGTGTTGGCGTTGTAGATGTCGCCGATGGCCCCCTGGCTGGAGGGGGCGTTGACGATGACCCGGCCCACCTGCATCGCCTGGCCGAACCTGACGGTCAGGGCTTCGTCGTCGCTGTGGATCACCGCCGAATGGCCCAGGCCGCCGAGCTGAAGCATGGCCCGGGCATAGGCAAAGCCCTCCGCTTCGTTGTTCACCGTGAAGTAGGCCAGCACCGGTGAAAGTTTTTCCAAAGCCAGGGGGTATTTGAGGCTGGGTTCGGGCAGTTTGGCCAGCAGGATCTTGGTCGCGGGCGCGACCTGGACCCCCGCCGCCTCGGCGATGGCGAAGGCGGTGCGGCCCACCACCTCGGGGTTGAGCCCATGCCGGTCCGGGGGGAAAAGATAGGCCGAGACCTTCTTGGTTTCCGCCGGGCTCAGAAAGTGGCAGCCGTTGGCGGTGAGAAAGGCTTCAAACTCCTGGGCGATGGCCTGGTCGACGATCACCGCCTGCTCGGAGGCGCAGATCATCCCGTGGTCGAAGGTCTTGGAGATCATCAGGTCGGTGCAGGCCCGCTTGAGATCCACCCGGCGGTGGATGTAGCAGGGGACGTTGCCGGGCCCCACCCCCAGGGCGGGCTTGCCGGCGCTGTAGGCGGCCTTGACCATGCCGGTGCCGCCGGTGGCCAGAATCAGCGAGATCCCGGGGTGATTCATCAGAAAGGCGGTGGCTTCCTTGGAGGGGGTTTCGATCCACTGGATGGCGCCCTCGGGCCCTCCGTGGGCCAGCAGGGCATCCCGCAGAACCCGGGCGGCGGCTTGCGAGCACTCCTGGGCGGCGGGATGAAAGGCGAAGATGATGGGATTGCGGGTTTTGGCGCAGATCAGGGCCTTGAAGAGGGTGGTGGAGGTGGGGTTGGTCACCGGGGTCACCCCGGCCACGATGCCCACCGGCTCGGCGACCTCGACGTAGCCTTCCAGGTCGTTTTCCTCGATGACTCCGACGGTTTTCTGCCGCTTGATGTCGTGCCAGATGTATTCGGTGGCGAAGATGTTCTTGATTACCTTGTCTTCCAGCAGGCCGCGGCCGGTTTCGCTTACGGCCAGCTTGGCCAGTTCGAGGCTGGCGGCCACCCCGGCCAGGGTCATGGCATGGACCATCCGGTCGATGGCGGCCTGGTCCATCTCCAGATAGGCTTTCAAGGCGGCATCCGCCTGCCGGACCAACTGGTCCACGGCGGCACTCAAGTCCTGGGGATCGGTTGTTTTTGCGGTCATTTCGGTTGCTCCTTGGCAATATGCTGCCGGTTTTTTGCTGTCGTTGGGGGAATTTTTTATGATAGACTGAAGTTCAGGCTGAGCCGCCTGCCGGCTTGGCCGTTGGAACAATTAACGGCACATTAACGGCATAACGACAAAGGTGATTTCATGATTGAAAAGAGAGACGTATTTGTCCAAAAAGTCAAGGCAAAGCTCGATGAATGGAACGCGGAGATCGACCGCCTGAGCGCCCGGGCCGAGCAGGCCGGGGCCGAGGTCAAGGGAGAATATCGGCGCGAGCTTGAAGAACTTCGCCATAAACGCGACGAGGCCAGGCTTAAGCTGAAAAAGCTGGAGCAGGCCGGCGAAGGGGCCTGGAAGGATCTCCAGGCCGGGGCGGAAATGGCTGCCAGCGCCCTGGGCGAGGCCCTGAAATCCGTCCGACAACGGTTCAAGTAAAACTCGGTATGAGGATGTTAGCTGGCCGTTTTGGGGCGGCATTAAGGTTGGGTACCGGGACAACCCCGGTCCGCAACGGTTAAGCCGCCGGCCCCGGCTTGGGCCGGGGGAAACTGGGGCCGATTGGTTCGCCTCGGCGCGGGAGTACCGCGCCGGGCCAAATTCAAGGAGGGCAGCAAATGGGGATGGAAGTCAGTGGAATTATCGGCCTGCTGGTTTTAATCGCCTGCATCTGGGCCATTGTTCAAACCCTGCAAAGCACCGCCAGCACCGGGTCCAAGGTTTTATGGACCGTTCTGATCCTGGTCCTGCCGATTCTCGGCTTGATCATCTGGCTTCTGGCCGGCCCCCGTCCGGTCCGAGGTTGAGCGGCCCCCATCCCGACCCCGCCGTCCCCATGGGGAGCGTTGACCATGAGTGTTTATTCGACCATCCTGTTTGATTTCGGCGGGGTGTTGGCCGCCGAGGGTTTTCGGGCCGGGCTCGAGGCGATCGGCCGCCGGCAGGGAATGGACCCGGCCGAAACTTTCCGCCTGGGCAAAGAAATCGTTTATACCAGCGGCTATGTGGTGGGCGGGAGCGACGAGGTCGCCTTCTGGGAGCAGTTTCGCCAGCGGACCGGGATCACCGCCCCCGACCGGGAACTGCGCCGCCAGATTCTCGACCGATTTCAGCCCTTCCCCGAGATGCTGGCGGCGGTGGCCCGCCTCAATCGGCTCGGCTTTACCACCGCCATTGTCAGCGACCAGACCAACTGGCTCGACGAACTCGACCAGCGCCACCATTTCTTCGCCCTCTTCGTCCGGGTCTTCAACAGCTATCACCATGGCCGCAGCAAACAGGATTTCCGCTTCTTCCGCGAAGTGCTGGCCGAGCTGGGCCGGGAACCGGCCGAAAGCCTCTTTCTCGATGACGATCCCGGCAACCTGGAGCGGGCCGGGGCCGTGGGCATCCGGGGCATCCTGGTCAGCGAACCCGGCCGGGCCCTCGGGGAGCTGGAGGGTCTGTTATCGGCTGAGCAAAAGGGCGGGTCTTGACGCATTTATTTAACCACGGAGAACACAGAGGACACAGAGAGTTTTAAGCTCGGGGGAACCGGCCGGGCCTGAGGCCGGCAGATGGCGGCCTGACAGCGCCGCCGCCCGGTTTTGGTTCTCCGCGGCTTGGTTGTACAGCTTCTCTGTGTCCTCTGTGGTTGGCTGAATCAGCCTGATCGTTTCAGTTAAACCTTTCCCTGACTTAATCACTGCTATTTGATATAGCCGGGGTCGTTGTATTCCCCCGGTTCCTCGCCATTGAGGCTCAGGACTTCAGTTTTATAGGTCCCGTCCGGGTGATTATTGATGGCGAAGGCGGCTTGGCCGTTGCTGCCGGTGGTGGCGGTCCCGTTCCAAGAAAAGCCAGTGTCGGTACTGATCATGACCGCAACGGTTACCCCGCCGGCGGGCTGGTTGTCGGCATTATGTACCAGGACGGTGACGGTTAGATGGCGGTTCTTGTCCTTGCCACCGTCTGTGGCGTAGCTGATATTCTGGACCCCGAGGGCATCGCCTGGGACGGCATAAACCGTAATGTTGACGCTGTCGCTGGCTGCGGGATCGCTGAGTTGGGCGGTGATGGTGTGGGCTCTCGCGCTGAGCTGCTTACTAAAACCTGCCCCAGAGCCTATTGAGCCACTGATGCTCGAACTCCAGTTCAGTTGATCGGCGAGATCGCCCTTGGCGCCGCCATCGGCTGTGGCGGCAAAGTCGATAATTTCATTCACCAGATATTCGCTATCATTAAGGGGGCTGCTGATGGTTACCGTGGCCACCTGATCCGGCGGGCCGGGCTCGCTGCCGGCCACCATGGTCGGGGCGAAAATGGTTTGACTACTTACATCGAGCAGCGGCTCGTGAAACTCGTCGACCGGGATGTCGGTCCAGTTGAAGTTGCCTTTCGTCGCCAAGGTGTCCCGAATTTTCCCGGGGCTGCCAGGTCCGCTGAATTCGCCACCCATGGAGGCCAGCAGGGCGGCGGCGCCGGCGACATGGGGGGCGGCCATGCTGGTGCCGCTGATGGTCCGGTAGCTGTTGCCGGTCCAGGTCGAAAGGATGCAGACCCCGGGGGCGGCCAGGTTAATGGCCTCCCCGTAGTTGCTGAAGTTGGCCAGGGTGTCGTCGACATCCGGCCTGCAGGTTGGGCTGCCCAGGCCGCCGGGCTTGCCGTCGAAGTCGGCCAGGGCGGAGACGGTGATGACGTCTGGGTGGCTGGCCGGGCTGTAGCCACTGGCGTCGCGGCCCTCGTTGCCGGCCGAGACCGCGTAGGTGATGCCGCGTTCCACCGAGTTGGCGATGGCCTTATTCAGGGCGTCGCTGCTGCCCTGAAAGCCGAGGCTCATATTGGCCACCTGGATCTGGTCGGCCCGGGGGGCGGTGACCCAGTCGATGCCGGCGATGATCCAGGAGAGATAGCCCGAGCCGTTGTCGGCCAGGACCTTGACCGCCCAGAGCCGGGCTCCCGGGGCCACCCCCACCACGCCGATGCCGTTGTCGATGGCGGCGATGGTGCCGGCGACGTGGGTGCCGTGGCCGTTGCCGTCGCTGCCGCCCGGCTGGCAGGAGCCGCGGAAGGGGCTGCCCCCGGAGCAGTTGACGCTGGCCACCACGTTGAGATCGGGATGGCCAGCGTCAATGCCGGTATCGAGCACCGCGACATCGGCATCCACCCGCAGGTCGTCAGTGCCGTCGATGCCCAGATTGTCATTATCCGGGGCGAAGATCCGGCTGATTCCGGTGGGGATGATCTGGGCCATGATCTCGACCGTCCGGTCG
>NZ_JBIPKI010000051.1:0-15965 GCF_044068515.1 Desulfurivibrio nitratireducens | reverse complement strand
GCGTGACCAAGGATAGAAGACCATGCGAGATATAGTTACCTTGGGATGTGGTACCTGCAAACGGCGCAACTACACCACCACCAAGAATAAACGCAAAACCCCCAGCAAGTTGGAGTTTAAAAAGTACTGTCCCTTTTGCCGGTCTCATACCCCGCACAAGGAGACCAAGTAGTAAAAGGATAGGCCAGTAGCTCTAATTGGTAGAGCATCGGACTCCAAATCCGAGGGCTGGGGGTTCGAATCCCTCCTGGCCTGCCAGATTTTTTTCGCTTTTGCCCGGCGGGCAGCAGATGGCGCACCCCTGATCCGCCGCAGGCGACGATAACGGAACAGCAGTTGGCGATGTGGCGGCCCCCGCTGATCATATTAGTTCAGTTTGACTTCGCTCTTGATCTCGCGGATAAAGGGCGAAGTTTGTTTTGACGCCGGATTTGTCCGGCCGGGGAACGGCGCATCTGCACTTAAGCGGCCACGGTGATGGTTCCGAGAAAAGTATTGGAGTGATTTCAGCTATGGCGGTTAAGGCGGAGCAAAACAAGGGCGAAGGTCAGGATGAAAGCCTGGCCGCCCGGTGGGCCCGGTTGAAACAATTTGTGGTCGAGGTCCGCCAGGAGTTCGGCAAGGTGGTCTGGCCGGCCAAGAAGCAGACGATCATGTCAACCACCGTGGTGGTGGCTCTGGTTATTCTGGTCGCCATTTATCTCGGCTCCATTGATTTGGTGCTGGGAAAAATAGTCGGAGCAATTCTGCGCTGAGCTAAGCCGCGTAAGCAGAGGGTTTTCATGGCACGACGCTGGTACATACTGCATACCTATTCCGGTTTTGAGGAACAGGTGAAAGCAGCCTTGCAGGAGCGGGTAAAAAACGCCGGCCAGGAAGAATTCTTCGGCGAGATTCTGGTGCCCACCGAGCAGGTTGTCGAAATGGTCAAGGGAGCCAAGAAAACTTCCTCCCGCAAGTTTTTCCCTGGTTATATCCTGGTCAATGTCGACCTCAATGATGAAACCTGGCATACGGTGCGGGGCACTCCCAAGGTAACCGGTTTTGTCGGCAATGACCTCAGCCCTGAGCCTCTGGCCGACGAAGATGCGATGAAAATCATCGGCCGGATTCAGGATGGCGCCCTCAAGCCCAAACCCAAAGTTTCCTTCGAAGAGGGTGACCAGGTGCGGGTGGTCGACGGACCATTTGCCAATTTCCAGGGCGTTGTCGACGAGGTTTTTCCCGAAAAGGGCCGGGTTCGGGTCCGGGTGTCGATTTTCGGCCGGGAGACGCCGGTCGAACTGGAATATATCCAGGTTTCCAAGGGCTGACCGTTTGCCGGTGCGCCTGATTGTAAGCGATTGCCGACTCGCCGAAAGCCGCTTGCTGTCCGACCGGCGGATTCCTTAACAGGGACCGTTCCGGCAGCGGGGCAGCTGGTAAGTCCGCTGATTGTTTGCAGAGGGGAGCCCGCCGTTGTCGGGCGGGCGCTTAGACCCAACATTAATAACCGCGTTTAACGCGGGCAAGGAGTGCAGCATTATGGCAAAAAAAATTCAGGGATACATCAAGTTGCAGATTCCCGCCGGCAAGGCCAATCCCTCGCCGCCCGTGGGACCGGCTCTCGGTCAGCACGGGGTCAATATCATGGAATTCTGCAAGGCCTTCAATGCCAGAACCCAGGCTGAAGGAGATACCATCATTCCGGTGGTAATTACGGTCTTTGCCGACAAATCTTTCACCTTTATCACCAAAACCCCTCCGGCCTCGACCCTGTTATTCAAAGCGCTCAATTTGAAAAAGGGATCCAGTCATCCCAAGCGGGAACGGGTTGCCAAGATCGGCCGTGACAAAATCCGGGAAATTGCTGAAAAGAAAATGCCGGATCTCAACTGCTACGATATCGACAAAGCCATGGCCATCATTGAAGGCACGGCCAGAAGTTGCGGTATCACCGTGGTTGATTGAATCTTATCCGCATTTAACTTACGCACCCAGACAGCGATGGAGTAAAGTCATGGCTTATAGAGGAAAGAATTATAAAAAGAGTTCAGAGTTGCTTGAAACCACCAAGCTTTACCGGCTTGATGAAGCCCTGGAGCTGATGCTCAAAGCCCGGTACGCCAAGTTTGATGAGTCGGTCGATATTGCCCTGCGATTGGGCGTTGACCCCCGGCACGCGGACCAGATGGTCCGCAGCAGCATGGTTCTGCCCCATGGTACCGGCAAAACCGCCCGCATCCTGGTTTTTGCCAAAGGCGAGAAAGCGCAGGAGGCTTTGGACGCCGGGGCCGATTATGCCGGCTCCGATGAGTATGTCGAGAAAATTCAGGGTGGATGGCTCGATTTCGACAAAACCATCGCTACCCCGGACATGATGGGGGTGGTGGGCAAGATCGGCCGGATCCTGGGGCCCCGCAATCTGATGCCCAACGCCAAGCTGGGCACGGTTACCTTTGATGTCGCCCGGGTGGTTGGGGAGATGAAGGCCGGCAAAATCGATTTCAAGGTGGACAAGGCCGGTGTTCTCCACGCCATGGTGGGCAAGGCCTCCTTCGGCCCGGAAAAGCTGGGCGAAAACATCATGGCCTTTGTCGACAAGATCATTCAGCTTAAACCCGCCTCCAGCAAGGGTGTTTACCTGCGGGGAGTGAGTATTTCCACCACCATGGGGCCGGGGTTCAAATTGGACCCCCTGGCGGTGCGAGGAATCGGAGCTTCGTGAGTAAGTCCTGAGGCGGTAAATTTTTGTTAAGTGGGCAGTTCGGTCGTCGAAGACAGCAGGTATCGGGATGATTTAAGCGCCCTCTCTTAGAGGGGACGGCCTGCCGAGATGGACAAATAATAGACATACAACGGTGTCCGCCGTGTTCTGTCAATCCTGTCTGTTGCTATCGATCTCGACTGCTTTTGGCTGCTAACCAATGCATGAATAAAGGAGGTTGATAATTTGAAACGAGAGGATAAAGCTGAGGTAGTGCAGGAGTTGAGCGCCAAGTTTGCCAAGGCCAAACTGGCGGTTCTCACCGACTACCGGGGGATGACCGTAAGCTCGCTGCAGGATCTGCGCGGGCAGCTCCGCGGCATTGCGGCCGAAATCAAGGTGGCCAAAAACACCTTGCTGCGCCGGGCTATTCAGGGGACCCCCTTTGAACCCCTGAGCGAGCAGCTGCAGGGCAACACCGCCCTGACCTTGACTGAACTCGATCCCGTGGCTCCGGCCAAGGTTTTGGTCAAGTTCGCCAAGGACAACCCCAAGTTGGTGATCAAGTCCGCCGTGCTGGACGGCAAGCTGCTCAATGCCGAAGACCTGGTCTCTCTGTCCAAGCTGCCGGGGATCAACGAGCTGAGGGCGCAGCTGCTGGGCCTGATGCTGGCCGTTCCCACCGGTTTTGTGCGAGTGCTCAACGGCGTTCCGCAGAAGGCGGTATACCTGCTTCAGGCCATCAAGGATCAGAAAGAACAGGCCACCAATTAACGACAGGCCCCCAGCAGCAAGGCCGGCGAGAGTCGGCAGAGTCCGGCTGGTTTTGGGAGGGCCCCAAAAATCAATGAGAATTTCATATTTAAAGATATTTCAGGAGGATTACAGTCATGGCCGTAACCAAGGATGATGTTGTTGAATTTATTTCCAATATGAGCGTTCTCGAGCTTTCCGAACTGATCAAGGAACTCGAGGAGAAGTTTGGTGTTTCCGCCGCCGCCCCGGTGGCCGTTGCCGCCGCCGGTCCTGCCGCCGAGGCCGGTGCCCCTGCCGAGGAGAAGACCGAATTTGACGTTATTCTGACCTCTGCCGGCGACAAGAAAATCGGCGTCATCAAGGAAGTCCGCGCCATCACCTCCTTGGGGCTCAAAGAGGCCAAGGATCTGGTGGAGGGCGCCCCGAAGCCCATCAAGGAAGGAGTTTCCAAGGATGAGGCCGAAGACATCAAAAAGAAAATCGAAGCGGCCGGCGGCGTCGTGGAGATCAAGTAGATTTCGGTTTTCCAGCCCGCTGTGGCGGGTCAATTTGCCTGAACCAGCAGCAACGCTACGGAGCGTTTCGCCCCGTGGCGTTGCTGCGTTTTCCCTTTCTCATTAGCCAGAAAGAAGTCCCGACGGCTTTTTTCTGCGCGCCTGCGCAGGGGCGATCTCGCTAATTTTTTCTGATAACTGACGAGGGTATTGCTGAATGCAGACGATCAGACGACTCCGCAAGAGTTTTGCCAAGACCAAGGCGATTGTTGAAAAACCCCACCTTATTGAGATGCAGAGCCGCTCTTTTGAGAAGTTTCTGCAGATGGAAACCCCTCCTGACCAGCGCCGGGATGAAGGCCTGCAGGGGATTTTCAAAAGTGTGTTCCCGATTAAGGATTTCAACGGGGCCTGCTCTCTCGAGTTTGTCAATTACAACTTCGGCGAGCCCAAATATACGGTGGATGAATGTATCCAGCGGGGGATGAGCTACGAGGTCCCGGTCAAGATGACGGTACGCCTGGTCACCTACGACACCGATCCCGACAGCGGCGCGCAGAGCATTCGGGACATCAAGGAGCAGTCCGTCTATCTCGGCAGCATTCCCTTGATGACCAAGGCCGGGGTTTTCGTGATCAACGGCACCGAAAGGGTAATCGTCAGTCAGTTGCAGCGCTCGCCGGGCCTTTTCTACAGTCATGACGGCGGCAAAACCCACGCCGGCGGCAAATTGCTTTACTCCGCCCGGATTATCCCGGTGCGGGGCTCCTGGATCGATTTAGAGTTCGACGCCAAGGATATTCTCTACGTGCGGATCGACCGCCGCCGCAAATTCCCGGTGACCACCCTGCTTAAGGCTTTGGGCTACGGCAGCGAGGATCTCCTGCGCTATTTTTATCAGACTGAACGGATTTCCCTGAGCCGGAAGAAATTCAAGAAAAATTTCGATCCCGAAACCATGGTGGGCCAACGCCTGTCCCACGACCTGGTCAACCCCGCCGACGGCGAGATTCTGGCCCGCAAGGGCCGCAAGGTGGGCAAGGCCCTGGCTCAGAAAATTGTGGCCGCCGGCATCGAGGGGGTTGAGGTTGATCCGGCCGATCTGGTGGGCAAGATTACCGCCGGGGCGATCGTCAATCCTGAAACCGGCGAGGTCATGGTGCCGGTCAACAACGAGCTTACCGAGACCCTGCTGGAGGAGATTGCCGCCGCCAAGGTCAAGGAATTCGAGATCCTGCTGATCGACGGCATCAAGGTTTCCGATGCCTTCCGCAAGACCCTGATGCTGGATCGGGTGGAAAGCCGTGAAGATGCGTTGATTGAAATTTATCGTCGTCTGCGGCCCAGCAGCCCCCCCACCCCCGAAGTGGCGGGAAGCTTTTTCAATAATCTTTTTTTCAATCCAGAACTTTACGATCTTTCGGTGGTAGGTCGCTTCAAGATCAACGCCCGTCTCGGCCTCGATACCGATATCAGCATCCGGACCTTGACCGTTGAGGACATCATGCTGGCGGTCCGCCACCTGGCCCGGCTCAAGGATGCCCAGGGTCCCATCGACGATATCGACCACCTGGGCAACCGGCGGGTTCGCACCGTGGGTGAACTGGTGGAGAACCAGTACCGGATGGGCCTGGTCCGGATGGAGAGGGCGATCAAAGAGCGGATGAGTCTCCAGGAAGTGGAAACCCTGATGCCCCACGATCTGATCAATCCCAAGCCGATCACCGCGGCGATCAAGGAGTTTTTCGGCACCAGCCAGCTCTCCCAGTTCATGGACCAGACCAACCCGCTCTCCGAGGTTACCCATAAGCGCCGCCTTTCGGCCCTGGGGCCGGGCGGACTTTCCCGTGAGCGGGCCGGTTTCGAGGTGCGTGACGTTCATCCGACCCATTACGGCCGGATCTGCCCGGTTGAAACCCCGGAAGGCCCCAACATCGGCCTTATCGTGTCGCTGGCCTCTTTTGCCCGCGTCAATGAATATGGTTTCATCGAAACCCCCTACCGCAAGGTGGAGAATCGCAAGTTGACGGATGAAATCGTCTACATGACGGCTCTGGATGAGGAAAACAAGGTGATCGCCCCGGCCCGTACCGAGCTCGACAAAAAGGGCAAAATCGCCGGCGAGACCCTGATCGCCCGCCACGACGGCGAGGTTATGATCAGTCCCACCGACGAGGTGACCCACATGGATGTGTCGCCCAACCAGCTGGTCAGCGTGGCCGCTTCCCTGGTCCCTTTCCTGGAAAACGACGACGCCAACCGGGCCTTGATGGGGTCCAACATGCAGCGCCAGGGAGTTCCCCTCCTCCGTTCCGAAGCGCCGTTGATCGGCACCGGCCTGGAAGAGGCGGTGGGCAAGGATTCAGGGGTGTGTCTGCTGGCCGGCGGGGACGGGTTGATCGAGGAAGTGGATGCCAACCGGATCGTGGTCCGCTATGACCAGCCCGGCACCGACGGATTCACCACCGGGATCGGGATCTACCGCCTGGAGAAATATAAAAAATCGAACCAGAATACCTGCTTTACCCAGCGGCCGCTGGTGGAGCCCGGGCTGCGGGTCAAGGCGGGCGATATTCTGGCCGACGGTCCGGCCTGCGACCGGGGCGAGCTGGCGGTGGGCAAGAACGTCACCGTCGCCTTCATGCCCTGGCGGGGCTACAACTACGAGGATTCGATCCTGGTCAACGAGCGCCTGCTTAAAAAGGACACTTACACCTCGCTCCATATCGAGGTTTTTGAAACGGTGGCCCGGGACACCAAGCTGGGCAAGGAAGAGGTCACCCGTGATATTCCCAACGTCAGCGAAGAGGCGCTGCGCAACCTCGACGAGTCGGGAATAATTCGCATCGGGGCCGAGATCAAGGCCGGCGATATCATGGTGGGCAAGATCACCCCCAAGGGGGAAACCCAGCTCTCGCCGGAAGAAAAACTGCTGCGGGCCATCTTCGGCGAGAAGGCCGGCGATGTCAAGGACACCTCGCTGCGGGTTCCACCCGGCGTTGAAGGGGTGGTGGTTGATGCCAAGGTCTTTTCCCGCAAAGGGGTGGAGAAGGACGAGCGGGCCCTGGCCATCGAGGAAGCCGAGATCAAGACCCTGCAGCGGGATCTCGAGGATGAACTGGCCCTGCTGGCCAAGAGCGTGCGCAACAGTCTCGGCGATCTGCTGGAAGGCAAAGTGGTGAAAGGCGAGGTTAAGGGCAAGAAGGGTGAACTGCTGGCCAAGGGCAAGAAGATCACCCGGGCCCTGCTGGATAAACTTTCGCCTTCCGAGATCAAAAAACTGGATTACGCGGACCGGGAGCGGCTGGAAGAGGAGATCAATCTCATTTTTGATCGCCATGACAGCCAGGTCAAGATGGTGCGCGACCGTTACGAGGCCAGGATTTCCCGCCTGCAGAAAGGCGACGACCTGCCGCCGGGGGTAATCCGGATGGTCAAGGTTTACGTGGCCATCAAGCGCAAGCTGGCGGTGGGCGACAAGATGGCCGGCCGGCACGGCAACAAGGGTGTGGTTTCCCGCATCCTGCCGGAAGAGGATATGCCTTATTTTGCCGACGGCACCACGGTTGATATTGTTCTTAATCCTTTGGGGGTTCCCTCCCGGATGAACGTCGGCCAGCTGCTGGAGATTCACCTGGGCCTGGCCGCCAAGAAGCTGGGCGAGCAGGTCCAGAGCATGGCGGCAGCCCGGGATCTGGCCGCGGTCAAAAAGAAGCTGGCCGCGGTTTACAGCAAGGAGGAATACGAGCGCCTGGTGGCCGGCCTTGCCGACGACGACCTGCTGGAATTGGCCTCCCGCCTGGGCAATGGCTTGCACATGGCCTCGCCGGTTTTCGATGGAGCCCAGGAAGGGGAAATCCGCCGCCTGCTGGTGGAGGCGGGCCTGGATGAGATTGGCCAGATCGACCTTTATGATGGCTTGAGCGGGGAAAAGTTCGACAACAAGGTGACCGTCGGCACCATGTACATGCTCAAGCTCCACCACCTGGTCGACGACAAGATACATGCCCGTTCCACCGGACCGTACTCGCTGGTCACCCAGCAGCCCCTGGGCGGTAAGGCCCAATTCGGCGGCCAGCGTCTCGGCGAGATGGAAGTCTGGGCCATGGAGGCTTATGGCGCCGCCTATACCCTGCAGGAATTCCTCACCGTCAAGTCCGATGATGTCGGGGGCCGGACCAGGATGTACGAACGGATCGTCAAGGGCAACAACTTCCTCGAGGCTGGCCTGCCCGAATCCTTCCACGTCCTGGTCAAGGAACTGCAAGGTCTCTGTCTGGACATGGAACTGCTCGATGACTTGCCGGTCAGGGAAAAGGAAAAATAGCCCAGCGTCCGGCCGCCGTTGTTACCGGCGGACCAAATAGATCTGCAGGATGTTGACCATCGGAAACCGTTTAACGGAAACCGAGAACCTTATATAAAGGTGTTGCCGTGGAAGAACTTTTCAGCTTTTTCGCCAAACCGAAATCTACGACAAAATTCAAAGCCGTCCGCATCGCCATCGCCTCCCCGGACAAGATTCGGGACTGGTCTCATGGCGAGGTCAAGAAGCCGGAAACCATCAACTACCGGACCTTCAAACCGGAGCGCGACGGGCTGTTCTGCGCCAAGATTTTCGGCCCGGTCAAGGATTACGAGTGCAATTGCGGCAAGTACAAGCGGATGAAGCACCGCGGGGTGGTGTGCGAGAAATGCGGGGTCGAAGTCATCCAGTCCAAGGTGCGGCGCGAACGGCTCGGCCATATCCAGTTGGCCGCCCCGGTGGCCCATATCTGGTTTCTCAAAAGCCTGCCCAGCAAGATCGGTAACCTGCTGGACATGACCCTGAAGGAACTGGAAAAGGTGCTCTACTTTGATTCCTACGTGGTCACCGAATCTTCTGAAGCATCCATTACCCCGGGCAGCCTGCTCAGCGAGGAGGATTACCGCCAGGCCCGCGAAGCCTTCCCCGACCAGTTCAAGGTCGGGATAGGAGCGGCGGCCATCCGGGAAATGCTTGCGGCCATCGATCTCGCCGCCCTTTCCACCCAGCTGCGCCAGGAAATGCGGGAAACCGGTTCCGAGGCCAAGCGCAAGAAACTGGCCAAGCGCCTTAACGTCACCGAAGCCTTTCTCGAGTCGGGCAACCGGCCCGAGTGGATGATCCTGGAGGTTATCCCGGTCCTGCCCCCCGACCTGCGCCCTTTGGTGCCCCTGGAAGGCGGCCGTTTTGCCACCTCCGATCTCAATGATCTCTATCGCCGGGTGATCAACCGCAACAACCGTCTCAAAAGGCTCTTGGAGCTGGATGCCCCCGAGATCATCATCCGCAACGAAAAACGGATGCTGCAGGAGGCGGTGGACGTGCTCTTCGACAACGGCCGCCGGGGCAAGGTGATCACCGGTCCCAACAAGCGGCCCCTGAAGTCGCTTTCCGATATGCTCAAGGGCAAGCAGGGCCGTTTTCGCCAGAACCTGCTCGGTAAACGGGTGGACTACTCGGGCCGCAGCGTCATCGTGGTCGGTCCCCACCTGCGCCTGCACCAGTGCGGCCTGCCCAAGAAGATGGCCCTGGAGCTCTTCAAACCCTTTATTTACAACCGCCTCGAGGCCAAGGGGCTGGTTACCACCATTAAGAGTGCCCGCAAAATGGTGGAGAAGGGGACCAAGGAAGTCTGGGACGTGCTGGACGAGGTGGTCAGCGAATACCCGGTGATTCTCAACCGGGCCCCCACCCTCCATCGCCTCGGGATGCAGGCTTTTGAGCCGACCCTGGTGGAGGGCAAGGCCATTCAGCTCCATCCCCTGGTCTGCACCGCCTTCAATGCCGACTTCGACGGGGACCAGATGGCGGTCCATGTGCCCTTGACGGTGGAAGCCCAGATGGAGGCCCGGGTGTTGATGATGTCCACCAACAACATCCTCTCCCCGGCCAACGGCGAACCGATCATCATCCCCTCCCAGGATATTGTGCTCGGGCTCTACTATCTGACCCGGGAGCGTTTTTTCGCCCTGGGCGAGGGCAAATGCTTCAGTTCCCCGCGGGAAGTGCGGCTGGCCTACGATTTCGGCGAGGTCCATCTCCAGGCCCGGATCAAGGTCCGGATCGACGGCGAGATGGTGGAAACCACCCCTGGCCGGATCCTGGTGGGCGAACTGCTGCCTGCCGGGTTGCCCTTCTCCCAGATCAACAAGGTGCTGGGCAAGAAGCAATTGGCCAAGATAATCGATTATTCCTACCGTCATTCCGGCACCAAGTCCACGGTTATCCTGGCTGATCGGCTCAAGGACATGGGCTATGAATATTCGACCCGGGCGGCGATTTCCATCTGCCTCAACGACATGAAGATTCCGGTGAGCAAGGATGAAATCCTCGACAAGGCCGAAGCTCAGGTGCTGGACGTCGACCAGCAGTACCGCGACGGCTTGATTACCCCCGGGGAAAAATACAACAAGGTCGTCGATATCTGGTCCCGGGCCACCGACAAGGTAGCCAACGACATGATGGATGAAATGAAGGTCGAGTACTTGCGGGACAAAAACAAGAAGCTGGTGGAACAGCCCAGCTTTAACTCGATCTTCATCATGGCCGATTCCGGCGCCCGGGGCAGCCGCGACCAGATTAAGCAGCTGGCCGGGATGCGCGGCCTGATGGCCAAGCCCTCGGGCGCGATCATCGAGACCCCGATCAAGGCCAACTTCCGCGAGGGTCTGTCGGTCCTTGAATACTTTACCTCCACCCACGGCGCCCGCAAGGGTCTGGCCGACACCGCTCTCAAAACCGCCAACTCGGGTTATCTTACCCGCCGCCTGGTGGACGTGGCCCAGGATGCCACGATCATCGAACGGGACTGCGGAACCCTCGACGGGATCGTCATCGAGGCCCTGGTTGAAGGTGGCGAGGTGATCCAGCCGGTGGGTGACCGGATTTTGGGCCGGGTGGCCCTGGATGATATCATCGATCCCTACACCGGCGAGGTTCTGGTGGAAGCCAACGAGGAAATCACCGAGGACCGGGTGGCCCGGATCGATGAGGCCGGCATGGACCGGGTCCAGATTCGTTCGGTGCTGACCTGCAAATCCCAGCGCGGGGTTTGCAGCCTCTGCTACGGGCGTGATCTGGGCCGCGGCCACATGGTCAATATCGGGGAAGCGGTGGGGATCATCGCGGCCCAGTCCATCGGGGAACCCGGCACCCAGCTGACAATGCGGACCTTCCATATCGGCGGTACCGCCAGCCGGGCCGCCGAGCAGGCCGAGGTCCGGACCCGGCACGGGGGCACGGTCAAGTTCATCAATCTGCATACGGTCCGCAATGCCGCCGGTCGCCTGGTGGTGATGACCCGCAACGGCGAAGTCGCCATTCTCGGGGTAAAGGGGCGGGAGCGCGAGCGTTATCATATCAACTACGGGGCCCAGGTTTATGTTGAGGAGGGCGTCGAGGTTGAGGCCGATACCCTGCTCGCCGACTGGGATCCCTACACCATTCCCATCGTCAACGAAATCGGCGGGACCATCAAGTTCGGAGATATCATCGAAGGGGTCACCATGCAGGAGCGGGTCGATCCGGTTACCGGCAAGTCCAGCTCGGTGATTATTCAGTCCCGGGCCGGCCAGTACAATCCCCGGATTGCCCTTAAGGATGAAACCGGCAAAACCGCCAAGCTGCCCAAGACCGGAACCCCGGCCCGTTACTCGCTGCCGGTGGGTACGATCATCGGGGCCAAGGAGGACGACGAGGTTCTGCCCGGGACCATTCTGGGCAAGATCCCCCGGGAAACCACCAAGACCAAGGATATTACCGGTGGTCTGCCCCGGGTAGCCGAACTTTTCGAGGTTCGCAAGCCCAAGGAATATGCGGTGATCAGCGAGATTGACGGCCAGGTCAGCTTCGGCAAGGATCTCAAGGGCAAGAAGCGGGTAATCATCACCCCCGAACTGGGTGAACCCAAGGAATACCTGATTCCCAAGGGCAAGCACGTCATCGTCCATGAAGGCGATTACGTCAAGGCCGGCGAGGCCCTGATGGACGGTTCCCCCGATCCCAACGATATTCTGCGGGTAATGGGGGTCAAGGAGCTGGCCAAGTTCCTGGTCAACGAAGTTCAGGAAGTGTACCGGCTCCAAGGCGTCAAGATCAACGACAAGCACATCGAGGTCATCGTTCGTCAGATGCTGCGGCGGGTCCAGATCACCAGCGTCGGGGACTCGACCTTCATGCTCGGCGAACACGTGGAGTGGTGGCGATTCAGCGAGGAGAATGAAAAATTGGTGGCCGAAGGGGCCCGGCCGGCCACCGCCGAACCGGTACTGCTCGGAGTGACCAAGGCTTCGCTGTCCACTGACAGCTTCATTTCCGCGGCTTCCTTCCAGGAGACCACCAAGGTCCTGACCAATGCCGCCATGGCGGGCAAGATCGATCTCCTGAACGGGCTGAAGGAAAACGTCATCATGGGCCGGCTGATTCCGGCCGGGACCGGCGTCGAACGCTACGCCATCGAAGAGTAAAGGTCCGGCAGCACCGCATTTTCGGGCGATCAGCCCACTCGGCATACTGAAGTATAGCCGAGCGGGCTGCTTGCCCGAACCTGCGGCACTGTCGAACCTTTACCAGGGGATCTGATATTTGACCGCTTGAGGGGCGGAAACCGGTTTCCGGTCAGTTGGATGCCGCCCTATGGGCTATAGTTGGTTTGGGGCCGGGGCTTCGCCTTAAGATTTGCTTGACAAGGCGGTGGGCTTCGGGTACAAATTCCGTTTTCCCGCTGTCCGGCCGCCGGTCGGGCAACAGAGAGCAAAAAATCAGGAGTTGCATGCAATGCCGACAATCAACCAGCTGGTCCGCCAGGGCCGGACGAAAAGGGTCAAGAAAACCAATACCCCGGCCATGAAGGGCTGCCCGCAAAAGCGCGGGGTCTGTGTCCGGGTATATACCACCACCCCGAAAAAGCCCAACTCCGCGTTGCGGAAGGTGGCCAGGGTGCGCTTGACCAACGGGATCGAGGTGACATCCTATATTCCCGGCATCGGCCATAACCTTCAGGAGCATTCCGTGGTCCTGATTCGCGGCGGCCGGGTTAAGGACCTTCCCGGTGTTCGTTATCATATCGTGCGTGGCACCCTGGATACCCTGGGAGTGGCCAACCGCAAGCAGGGGCGTTCCAAGTACGGCGCCAAGCGACCCAAGTAATTTGAATCACCTCATGGCGAGGAGAAGCTAGAATGCCGAGACGCAGAGTAGTTGCCAAAAAACCGATCACCGCCGACCCGCGTTATAATAGTGTGGTGGTTTCCAAGTTTATCAACCGGATCATGTTGGCGGGCAAAAAAAGCACGGCCCGGGCCATTTTCTACGATGCCATGGATCTGCTGGAAACCAGGATCAAGGAAGCAACCCCCATTGAAGTTTTTGAAGGCGCCGTGGATAAGGTGCGGCCGCGGGTTGAAGTTAAATCCCGACGGGTAGGCGGCGCCACCTATCAGGTCCCCATGGAGGTTCGTCCCGAACGGCGCAACGCCCTGGCCTTGCGTTGGCTGGTTGCATATGCCCGGCAACGTCCCGGCAAGACCATGGCGGAAAAGCTGGCCGCCGAGCTGGCCGATGCCTTTCAAAACCGGGGAGCAGCGGTTAAAAAGAAAGAGGATACCCACCGGATGGCCGACGCCAACAAGGCATTCGCCCATTATCGCTGGTAAGATGGCGGCTGGCGGCTTCGTGCCGGCATGGCCCGCCCCGGCTACCGGACTGTCAGCTCTGCCGGGCCCGCCTGGGCGCAACCGAGGTCCGGCCGAGCGTTTCCAAGCCTGATGCGATGGCTTTGAAAAATTGGGAAATTCCTTCCTGGTTCACTCCCTGGTTGACAAACGGGGACGGACAAGTTAAATACCCCCTTTTTGCGGTACCCTTGGGGTAAGGAAGGAGAATGGTCGTGGCTGGCGAGGACGATTTATCGCGATTGCGTAACATAGGCATCATGGCCCACATTGATGCCGGCAAGACCACCACCACCGAGCGGATACTTTTTTATACCGGCCGCTCGCACAAGATGGGTGAAGTCCATGACGGCAATGCCATCATGGACTGGATGGAGCAGGAGCAGGAGCGGGGGATTACCATCACCTCTGCCGCCACCACCTGTAACTGGCGCGACTTTCGGATCAATATAATTGACACCCCCGGGCATGTGGATTTCACCATCGAGGTGGAGCGCTGCCTGCGGGTTCTCGACGGGGCGGTGGCGGTTTTCTGTGCCGTCGGCGGGGTTGAGCCCCAGTCGGAAACGGTATGGCGCCAAGCGGACAAGTACAAGGTCCCGCGGATCGCCTTTATCAACAAGATGGATCGCAGCGGTGCCGATCATGAGCGCTGCCTGCGGATGATGATCTCCCGGCTCAATACAGTGCCGTTGCTGACCCAGTTGCCGCTGGGCCGGGAAGAGAATTTTCAGGGCGTCATCGATCTCATTGGCGAGAAGATGCTGCTCTTCGATGAAGCCTCGCAGGGGGCCAAGGTTCTCGAGGAACCGATCCCTGCCGACCTAATTGCAGAATCCACGGCCGCACGTATGGCCCTGATCGAGAAGTTGGCCGACTTCGATGATGGGGTCATGGAGAAATTCCTGAACGAACAGACGTTCACGGCAGCCGAGCTTTATCGTGCGATCCGCTCGGCCACCCTTAGCTTGCAGGCGGTGCCGGTTCTGTGCGGCAGTGCCTTCAAGAACAAAGGGGTACAGCCCCTGCTCGACGCCGTGATCGATTATTTGCCGTCCCCTTTGGATGTCCCCCCGGTGCACGGGGTAGACCAGGAGGGGAATGAAGGGAGCCGCCAGGCTGAAGACCGGGAAAAACTCTGTGCCCTGGCCTTCAAGATCACTTCGGACCCTTTTGTCGACAACCTGGCTTATGTGCGGGTTTACTCCGGCATCCTGAGGGTCGGCGGCAAGATTTACAACCCGCTCAAGCGCAAGCAGGAAAAAATTGGGCGGATGATGCGCATGCACTCCAACAAGCGCGAAGAGATCAAGGAATTGCATGCCGGTGAGATCGGGGCCGTGGTAGGCCTCAAGTTCACCACCACCGGGGATACCTTGTGCGAATCGGGCGATTATTTCGTCCTGGATACCATGGAGTTCCCGGAACCGGTGATCAGCGTGGCCATCGAGCCCAAGGGCAAGGCCGACGAGGAAAAACTCGCGGCGACCCTGAACCGGCTCGGGATTGAGGATCCATCCTTCCGGGTTCGGACCGATCCTGATACCGGACAGACCATTATCGCCGGCATGGGTGAGCTCCACCTGGAAATTATCACCGATCGCCTGCGCCGGGAGTTCAAGGTAGGGGTTAATGTCGGCCGGCCTCAGGTGGCGTACAAGGAAAGCATTTCCCGGTTCGCCCGCTCCGAGGCTAAATTTGAACATCCCACCGCCGGGGGCAAGGCCCAATACGCCCACGTGGTCTTGGAGTTCAGCCCCCGGGAAAGGGGTGAGGGCTTTGCCTTTCACAGCCGGATCAATGAAGAACTGATTCCCGCCCCCCTGGTCGCCGCCATCGCCAAGTCGGTGGAAGACAGCATGACTTCCGGGGCGTTGCTTGGCTTTCCGGTCATCGACCTTGAGGTTGCCCTGGTAGATGGATCTTACCATGAGGACGAGTCAACTCCCCAGGCCTTCGGGGTTGCGGCCAACATGGCCTGCCGCCAGGGGATGCTCGATGCCGGGCCGATTTTGCTGGAACCGGTGATGGCGGTGGAAGTTACCGTGCCCGAGAGCTTCATGGGCGAGGTCATCGCTGATCTAAATGGCCGGCGAGCGGCGATCATAGGCAATGACGCCCTGAGCGGGGACTTGAGAGTGCTGCGGGCCCAGGTGCCCCTGGCCGAGATGTTCGGTTATTCCACCGATCTGAGGTCGGCAACCCAGGGCCGGGCCAGTTACACCATGCATTTTTATCGTTACGAGGCGGTGCCGGAACATATTGCCCAGCAGATTATCAAGCGGGTCCGGGGCTTGGTTTGAATAACTGATGTTTGCCGAAGAATAAAAATA